>JBEBCR010000149.1:0-13932 GCA_041157565.1 Planctomycetota bacterium
GCGCGCGGCGGCGTCTTCCCCGACATCCAGGCGCCGCCCGTGCTCGCGGAGCACGAAGGTCGAGCCGTGCGGCTGGAGCGCGCCGACTTCGCCGATGGTCGTCCCGAGCGCATCGGCTACACCGCCGTGGCGGACGACGGCCGGCGCGTCGACCACGGCCCGGACCTGCGTTGGCACGACAATGGCGTGCTGGCCGTGCGACGCACTTGGCGCCTGGGCGCGCTCGAGGGCCCGAGCGAGTCCTGGCACAAGAGCGGACAAGCGTGGCAGCGCGGCGAGATGCGTGGAGACTTGAAGGTCGGCCGATGGTCGACTTGGTACGAGACGGGAGCGCCGCGTGCCGAACAGGAATGGCGCGACGGCGTGCAGGACGGCTTGTCGCGCGAGTGGCACGTGGAAGGCGCGCGCAAGTCGACCACCATGTGGAGGGAAGGCGTGCTGCACGGTCCTTACCGCGTGTGGCACCGGGACGGCGGGCTCGCCAAGGACGGTTCGATGTTCGCAGGTCGGCGCGATGGCCCTTGGCGCGAGTGGGCGCCCGACGGTTCGATCGAGGAGGTCGGCAGCTGGTCGCAGGGCCGACGCCACGGCGAGTTCCTGCGCGTCGAACCCGACGGCTCCGTGGTCCAGGAGGCCTACGACATGGATGTGCCCGCGGGCATGCGGCGCGTGCTCGCGAAGGATGGTTCGCTCTTGTCCGAGCAACCGCTCGTCGACGGCAAGGTGCATGGCCTCGTGCTGGAGTGGCACGCCGGCGGCGCTCGCAAGAGCCGCATCGCCTTCGAGCAAGGCGTGCGTCAAGGGCCCGCCGAGTGGTTCCACGCCGATGGTTCGATCTGGATCGTCGGCGCGCACAAGGACGGCAAGCGCTCCGGCCGCTTCACCTACAAGAACCCCGACGGCACGCTCGACCCCGCGTGGAGCGGCGAGTACGTCGACGACCAGCGCGTCGGGCCCTGAGGGCCGCCCCGCGAGGATCGCCATGTTCGTCGTGCAGAAGGACGCCGCCGGCAGGAAGCGCGCTCAAGGCGTGCTCGACGGCGACCTCAAGGAGGGCGCGTGGACCTACTACAACGAGCATGGTCGCCGTCGCGCCGTGCTCGAGCACCAGCGCGGAATCCAGCACGGTCGCGAGGCGCGCTACCACGCCTTCGACGACAGCCTGCGCGGCGAGGGCCTCGTCGTCGAGGGGCGGCGCGAGGGCGAGTGGCGCTGGTGGTGGCGACGCGGCGCGCTGCGCGCCCAGGGGGCCTATCGCCTCGGCCGCCCCGAGGGAGCGTGGAGCTTCTGGCACCCCTGCGGCGCGCAGTCCTCGAGCGTCGCGTTCCTGGGCGGCCGCAAGGAGGGCGCTTGGGACTCCTGGCACCCCTCGGGCGCGCGCTACGGGCGGGGCGGCTACATGGACGACCTGCGCCACGGCTTGTGGTCGAGCTGGCATGCCGATGGCGGGCCGGCGAGCCGCGGCGAGTGGGCGCGCGGCTGGCGCGAAGGTCCGTGGACGACTTGGCACCACTACGGCGCGCGCGCCACGCAGGGCTTGTGGAGCGCCGGTCGCCGCGAAGGCTTGTGGACGAGCTGGCACGAGGATGGTCGCATCGCCTCGAGCGGCAGCTTCGTCGATGGCGTGATGGAGGGTTGGTGGGAGCACTGGTGGGAGAACGGCCAGAAGCGCTCCGAGGGCGAGCGTCGCGACGGGTTGCGCCAAGGGCCGTGGAAGGAGTGGCACTCGGATGGTTCGCCCGACTGGGCGCGCACCGGGATGTACGACGACGACGCGCTGGTGCAGCGCCTGCGCCTCGAGAGGGACGCGTGAGCGGCGCGACGCTGCCGCTCTACCGCGGACTCGAGGAGCGGCTGCTGGAGCGCGCCCGCGCGCGCCATCCGCGCGAGGCTTGCGGGCTGCTGTTCGGCCGCGGCGAGCGCGCGACGCGCCTCGTCGAGGTGGAGAACCTCGCCGCTGGGATGGGTCGCTTCGAAGCCCATCCGGGCGAGCTGCGCGCGGCGCTCGAGGAGGCGCGCGCGCGCGGCGAGCGGACGCTCGCCGCCTGGCACAGCCACCCCGATGCCGCGGCAGTGCCGGGATTCCTCGACTCCGCGGGGTGCTGGAAGGAACTTCCCGTGCTGGTCGTGGCCCCCTGCGGACGCCCGCGTCTGCGGGCCTGGCGTCGCATCGAGGGTGGATGGCTCGAGGTCCCGCTCCAGATGGCGGACTGTCCTTCCGAAGAGGCGCCCACGCCCCTCCCATCCCGTCCGTAGACTCTGCGAACTCGGGCCGCCGCCCGGACCAGTCCCGTCCTCCCCACGACGATGCACACAGCCGCCCTGCTGCTCGCCCTGCTGCCCGCCTCCCTCGCCAACCAGGACAAGCCCGCGCCCGCCGCGCCTCGGGCGGAGGAGCGCGCGCCCATCCCCGGCGCGGTCGTCTTCCTGCACGACAACGGCCTCAAGGCGCGCGAAGGCCTGCTCGTCGACGGCCGCCGCAGCGGCTTGTGGCGCGGTTGGCACAAGAACGGGAAGCTCGCCTACGAGGGCTCGTTCCGCGACTACCAGCGCGTCGGCCATTGGACGTACTGGGCCGAGTCCGGCAACAAGATGGAGGAAGGCGAGTGGAAGGACGGCTTGCGCCACGGGCCTTGGCGCTTCCACCATCCCGATGGCAGCCTCAAGGCGCGCGGCTCCTTCGAGCGCGGCTTGCGCCAGGGCCGCTTCGAGTTCTACTCGCCCGACGGCGCCATGACGAGCACCGGCGACTACTGCTTCGAGACCAAGTGCGGCGAGTGGACCAACTACGAGGCCGGTCGACTGCTGGCCAAGGGGCCGATGGACCGCGACACCGAGCACGGAATGTGGACGCGCTACCATCCCGATGGGGCCAAGATGTTCGAGGGCCGCTTCGATCGCG
This sequence comes from Planctomycetota bacterium, assembly GCA_041157565.1. Lineage (GTDB taxonomy): Bacteria > Planctomycetota > UBA1135 > UBA1135 > SXXH01. The sequence goes on from JBEBCR010000149.1 coordinate 2,903, forward strand.
GCCGCGAGGACGGGCCTTGGGTGCGCTGGCACAAGAACGGGCGCGAGCAGGCCAAGGGCGACTACCGCCTCGGCCGCATGATCGGCGACTGGACGGGTTGGCACGACAACGGCCAGCGCGACTACGCGGGCCGCTTCGAGGACGGCCAGGAGACCGGCTTGTGGACGTACTGGTGGCCGAACGGCCAGAAGAAGTCCGAAGGCTCCTTCGTGGTCGGCAAGCGCGAGGGCCCATGGCGGGTGTGGAACGAGGATGGCTCGCTCAACGCCGAGCTCTCCGGCGTGTACCAGAAGGGACGCAAGCAATGATTCCGCGCTGCATGATCCATCTCGCGCTCCTGTCGTGCCTGGCCGCGCCGCTCGCCGCGTCGCCTTGGGCGCAAGTCCAACCGGCCGACGCTTCGCCGACGCTCTTGGCGTGGAAGCCCGCCGCAGGGGCGAAGTTCGTCAAGCGCGTCGAGCTCGCGCAGGAACTCGGGCTGGCGCGCCTCGCCATCACGATGGGTGGCGTCGAGCAGCTGGGCCAGCACTCGATGTCGTTGAAGAGCAACCTGCAGGTGCTGTTGCGCGACGAGCTGCGCGAACTCGACGCGGCCGGCCCGAAGATCCTGCAGCGACGCCACGACGACTGGATCTTCGCCGCGACGCTCGTCGCCAAGGCGCCAGGCGCGGACGAGCGGCGCACCTTGTTCGAGGCCACGTCGCCCCTGTCGGGCGCCAGCGTGGTCCACGTGCGCGCCGCGGACGGGTCCTACGGACGCCACTACGACGAGCGCGAATCCCCGGAGGAGTTCCTCGCGCGACTGGAGGAGGACTGCGAGTTGCGCGGGTTCCTGCCAGGACGCGCTGCGCGCCCAGGCGAACAATGGGACGTCGCGCCGCGCGCCTTGGCGCTGGCGCTGTGCCCCGGCGGCGCGGTGCCGATGCGCTTCCAGAAGGGCGAGGAGGACCTGTACCTGCGCCAGCTCGGCGCCGGACTGGGCGGGCCGTTGCACGAACTGCTGCTGGTGGCCGCCTGGGAGGGCGGCGTGCGCGCGCGCTTCGTGCGCGTCGAGGAGGTCGAAGGCGCGCGCGAGGCCGTGGTCGAACTCGAGGTCGACGCCAAGGCCGAATGCGACCAGACGCGCTACGCCAACGACCAGTTGTCGCTCGGCGACCGCCTCGAGGGGCGCGCGGTCGTCGCCGCGCGCGGCAGCTTCGCCTTCGTCGGCAAGGGCGAACTGCGCCACGCGCTCGACGCGGGCCACGTCAAGTCGCTCGCGCTCGAAGGCCGGCAGAAGCTGGGCGCCTCGATCCGCACCGAACTGGGCGGCAAGGACGACCTGAGCCAGTCGATCGAGCTCGATGGGACGCTCAAGCTCAAGTGGAGCATCACGGCGCCCAAGGCGCGTCGCGCCGCTCCGCCGCCCGCGCCCAAGTAGTTCGCGACGGCGCGTCGGCGTTTGTGCGCGCCTCAGGGCCCGTGCACGACCAGCACGGCGTCGGACAAGCCGGCGCCGAAGCTCGCGCCCGCGTCGGCGTACCACGCCTGGTACCTGCGGGTCGTGCCGATCATCGCCACGGTGGTCGGCAGCGGCAGGTAGGCGGCGCCGCCGAAGTCGACGCGGAAGGTCGTCTCGCGGCGCAGCGGACGCGCCGTCCAGATCGTGCCGCCGAGGCTCGGAGTGGCGGCCGCGGTCGTGCCGTGGAACAGGATGCCGCGCGCGTTGGGCACGGCGTCGACGAGCTCGAGCGCGAAGTCGCCGGTGGAGACGCGCGGCCTGCCGTGCACGACCAGTCGCGGCGCGAGGCCCAGCGAGTTGGTCTTGCCCACGCCGTAGTTGCGCGGCTCGGGCAGGGGCGGCGCGGTCGGATCGAAGGGGAAGGCGTTGGACAGCGCGTCGCCGCCGCCGCCGGGCACCTTGAGCAGCAGGTCGCCCGGGCCGGCGAGCGCGGGGGGCACGACGTCGACGTGCCCGCCTTGCGGATCGGAGGCGAGCCCGAGGACCTTGACCGGTTCTCCATCCGCGTTGCCGTCGCGGCGCGTGAACCACGCTTCGATGCCGTTTGGGGGCAGCGCGCTGGCGTGGACGCGCACGACTCCGCCTCCGAGCAGCTCGTAGCCGAGGATGCGCGGCTTGGCCGGGGCGGCGAGCCCGTAGAGCGCGCGCACCCCGTTCTGGTCGTCGCTCTCGATCGAGCGGAAGTGGTTGGCGGTGCCGCTCGCCGAAGGGAACATGGTCGAGGCCGGATCCGAGCCGTCGTGGTCGAGGCCGAGCGCGTGGCCGTACTCGTGCGTCAGGACGCCTTGCAGGTCCTTGCGTCCCGACAGTTGCGGCGCGCCCTGCACGTCGTCGTGCCAGATGGCCGCGTCGCGGTACACGCGGATGCGCCAGCCATCGGCGATGGGAGTCTCGCAGAAGGCCAGCACGCCCGCGGAGGCGCCGTCGAGCTGCGAGATGACGTTGTCGCTCGGTCCGCCGACGCCCGGGGCGATCCCCTGCCACGTGGCGTCGAAGTTGGCTCCGCCCGAACCGATGCCGACGAGCGGGGAGCCGTCGGGGAGCTGCGTCGGATCGCCGTGGCCGTCGCCGCGTCGAGTCGAGCCCCACTCGGCCACGGCCTTCCAGGCGCACAGCGCCACGCTCGCGGCCCCCGGGAAGTTCGGGTCGACGCGCGCGTCGTCGAGCACCTCGGGGTCGGTGAAGTTCAGGTGCACGCGCACGTCGCGCTGCGCGAGGTCCAGCGACCCGCCGAGGAACGTGTAGGCGCGCGCGGGCAACGCCACCCACAGGAGGGCGGCGGCGACGGCGTACAGCGGCAGGAGGCGCATCTGCATGTGGAGGCGGGGCGGACCGGGCCCCGGATCGAGTCTACTCGTCGTCTGCTCGTCGAGGCCCCCCGGCGAGCCGCGCCCAAGGGCGGAACGAGCGACTCGTGAGGGAGTCGCCCAAGGAGAGCCGCATCGGGGATGGAGCCGAACCGCCTCCTGTTCCATACTTTCGACCCGCCCGGAACCTCTTTCCACCTCCCACGCCCAAGAGGCGCGGGCCGGGCCGGCCGCAAGCATGAGCCAGACCACCGAGACCGCGCCCTCCGGCGCCCCTGAGACGCTCGGCTTCCAAGCCGAGGTCAAGGACCTCCTGTCCCTCGTCGTCCACTCGCTCTACAAGACGCGCGAGGTCTTCCTGCGCGAGCTGATCTCGAACGCCTCCGACGCGATCGACAAGCGCCGCCACGAGGCCTTGACCCGCCCCGAGCTGGGCTTCGGCGAGGCCGAGGGCGGCTCCATCGAACTGGTGCCCGATCCGGCGGCGCGCACGCTGACCGTGTCCGACGACGGCATCGGCATGAACCGCGAGGACCTCGTGTCCAGCCTCGGCACGATCGCGCGCTCCGGCACCAAGGCCTTCCTGCAGCGGCTGGCGGAGACTGGTTCGAACCAGCCGGAGCTGATCGGCCAATTCGGCGTCGGCTTCTACTCGAGCTTCATCGTCGCCGACAAGGTCGTGGTCGAGACGAGGAAGGCCGGCGAGGCGCAAGGGTGGCGCTGGACCTCGGACGGCAAGAGCGGCTACGTGGTCGAGCCGATCGAGCGCGCCAAGGTCGGCACGGACGTCGTGCTGCACCTGCGCCAGCTCCAGGGCGGCGAGGACGAGGACGATCCGGCCGACTTCCTGCGCGAGTTCGAGCTGCGCGACACGGTGCGGCGCTGGTCGGACTTCGTCGCGCATCCGATCCGCATGGAGATCGAGCAGCGCGAGGACGGCGACGACGACAAGGAGGTCGTCAAGCGCCAGTGGGTCGTGCTCAACTCGCGCCGTCCGCTGTGGTCGCGCTCCAAGGAGGAGATCAAGAAGGAGGAGTACGACGAGTTCTACCGCCGCCTGGCGCACGACTGGACGCCGCCCTTCGAGACGATCCACTTCAAGGCCGAGGGCGGCCTCGAGTACTCGGCGCTCCTGTTCGTGCCGGAGCGCCGTCCGATGGACCTGTTCGACGGCACGCAAGGACGCTCGCGGATCGCGTTGTACGTGCGGCGCGTGCTGATCATGCAGGAGAGCGAGGACCTGCTGCCCTCGTGGTTGCGCTTCGTGCGCGGCGTGGTGGATTCGAACGACCTGCCTCTCAACGTGTCGCGCGAGGTGCTGCAGAGCGATTCCAAGGTGCGCGCCATCGGCAAGCGCCTAGTCAAGCGCGTGCTCGACGCCCTGGACGGAGTCAAGTCGAACGACCGCGAGCGCTACGCGCGCTTCTGGCGCAACTTCGGCGTGTGCCTCAAGGAAGGCATCTGGTTCGGAGCCGACGACGAGGGGCGCATCGCCAAGCTGTGCCTGTGGGAGTCGACGCGCGGCGAGGCGGGCAAGGACGCCGACCTCGTCTCCTTGGACGAGTACGTGGCGCGCATGCAGCCGAACCAGGAGCACATCTGGTACTTGTCCGGCAACGATCGGCTGGCGTTGTCCGGCTCGCCGCACCTCGAGGGTCCGAAGAAGCGCGGCGAGGAGGTGCTCTTCCTCGTCGATCCGATCGACGAATGGGTCGCGCAGCGCCTGACCGAGTGGAGCGGCAAGAAGCTCGTGGCCCTCGACCGCAGCGCCGACGGGCAGGACGAGGCGGGCAAGGAGGCGCGCGAGGCGCTGGAGCGCGAGCACCGCGAGGCCTTGACGTCGATGGAGGAGCGCCTGGCGCGAAACGTGAAAGCGGTGCGCTTCACCACGCGCTTGGAGGAGTCGCCGGCGGTCCTCGTGTCCGACGCCAACGCCGTGTCTCCCCACATGCAGCGCATCCTGCGCGCCTCCAACCAGGAAGTGGCGCAGGAGAAGCGCATCCTCGAGCTGAACGCCGCGCACCCGCTGGTGCAGCGGCTGCTCGCCTCCGCCAAGGACGCCAACGAAAAGGAGCGCGTCGGCGAGCTGACCGAGGTCCTGCACGGGCAGGCGGTGCTCGCCGAGGGCGGGGTCCTCGAGGATCCCGGCCGCTTCGCCAAGCTCCTGGCGCGGCTCTTGTCCTGAGGCGCGGCCGACTAGCCAGAGGCCCGTGCACGGGCGGGCGCAGGCCGCGAACCAAAGGAAGTCGCAAATAATTGCAGTCGCGCCTCGCCGCGCGTCGATCCCTTCCCTGCGCCGGGCGGGCAGCCTGACGCGGAGGGCAGAGATGAAGGGCAGCACCACGGGGCCCCGGGCAGGGGATCCGCACCTACACCACCGTCGACGCGCGCGATCGGGCTTCACGTTGCTGGAGCTGTCGGTCGCCCTGGCCGTGTTCCTCTTCGGGGTGCTCGGCTACGCGCGCACCATGGTGTCGCTCGAGCACGCGCAGCAGCGCGCCAAGGAGTCGGGCCGCGCCCTGCAGGCCGCGCGCGCCATCCTCGAGCGCATCGACGCCGAGGCCTTCCCCGAGGCGTTCCGGCGCTACAACCGGCTCGCCACCGACGACCCGGGCGGCAGCGGCACGGCCCCGGGCGCGAACTTCGCGGTAGAGGGCCTGTCGGCGCGCGCCGACGACGTCGATGGCTTGGCGGGCGAGGTGGTCTTCCCGACGCACCCGACCCAACCGGGCTTCCTGTGGGAGGGGCTCGACGACCAGCGCCTTGGCATGCCGTGCTTCCTGAACGCGGACGGCGACCAGGGCGACCTCCTGGCGACCGACTACCAGATCCTGCCCGTCCTGGTGCGCGTCGAATGGACGAGCGCCGCCGGTCCGGGGCGGGTGGAACTGGCGACCATCCTGGGGAACTGGTGATGCGCGCCTTCCATGCACCGCCCGCCGCCAACGCGCGCCCTCGTCGCCGCGCCGGCTTCACCCTGCTGGAGACCGTGGTGGTCGTCGGAGTGCTCGGCCTCGTGCTTGGCTCGGTGGGCGCGTTCCAGTTGCGCGCCGACGAGGCGGCCAGGAGCCAGTTGCGGCGCGCCGAGCTCGAGGCGCGCGCGCGCCGCGCGCTCGAACGCATCGCCGAGGAACTGATGGGCGTGGCGCAGAGCCGCCTGGATCCGGATCCGAACGACGACGTCGCCGCCGACTCCATCGCCTACCAGCGCCCGCTCGACGTGTCGCCGCTGGGCGTCGTGTCGTGGAGCGCGCGCTCGCGGCTCGAACTCGAGCTCGAGCCGGGCGAGGACGCCGATGGACGCGACGACGATGGCGACGAGCTCGTGGACGAGCGGCGCCTGGTGCTGGTGCGCGACGAGGGCGCTCCTTCGGAGCGACGGATCGTCCTGTGCAACGGCGTCGCCGCGCTGGGCGCGGGCGAATGGGACAACGCCATCGACGACGATGGCGATGGCGCCGAGGACGAAGCCGGCTTCGGCGTGCGCCGCGTGGGGGACGTGCTGTTCGTGCACCTGCGCCTGCTGGATGCTCGCGCCGGAGCCGAGCCGTCGTCGGTCGAGCTGGCGACGTCGGTGGTCTTGCGGAACTGAGGCGCCTCGCGCGCCGCCTTGGGTGGATCGGGGGAGGACGAGATGCAGATGCGGACGAACCATGGCGGGAACCAAGCACGACGTCGGCGCCGGGGCGGCGCCCTGGTCGTCATGACCATGTGCGTGGTCGGGATGGCGGGCCTGTCGACGGCCATGCTGGCCTTGGCGCTGCGCCACTCGGGCGAGGGGGAGGCCTCCAAGGCGCGCCTCGCCGCCGACTACGCCTGCCAGGCGACGCTGGCCCTGTCGGTGCAGAACCTGCAGCGCGCCGCCGATCCCGCGCTCGGGCTGGGCTCGCCAGCCCAGCCGGCGAGCTTCGGCGGCTGGAGCACGACGCTCGTGGCCCGCGACCTCGACACGGTGGAATCCCAAAGCACGCCGCTCGACTACCAGTCGGGGCTGGTCGAGCTGGTGGCGAGCGCGAGCGGTGGACGCGGCGGCGCCCGCCAAGTGCTGGTGCTGCGCGCCGTGCCGAACACGATCTGGCGCTTCGGCGCCTTCGGCAAGGAGTTCCTGCACCTCGACTCGAACGCGCGCGTCGACAGCTACGACTCGCGCCTCGGCACGTACGAGTCGCAGCTGGTCGCGAGCGCCACGGGCTCGAACGCGCACGCGCGCCAGAACGGCGACGTGGGCTCCAACGGCGACGTCAGCCTCGACCAGAACGCCAAGGTCCATGGCGATTCCATCGCCGGCATGGACCACGAGACGATCGTGCTCGGCAACGCCTTCGTGACGGGCGCGCGCGCCACGAACACGGCCGAGGTCGAGTTGCCGCCGATCAGCGTGCCGAGCTACGTGAACTACGGCAACATGACGGTCAATTCGTCGACCGTGTTCAACGCGAGCAACCGCACCTACGGCACGCTGCGCGTGGGTTCGAACAAGACCCTGACCATCATGGGGCCCGCCAACATCGTGGCCTCGAGCCTCGTCCTCAACTCGGGCGCCAAGATCGCCATCGACGACAGCGCGGGCCCGGTGGTGCTCTACGTGCTCGACAACTTCATCATGAACTCGAACACGAGCATCCGTCCCAACAGCCTCGATCCGTCCAAGTTAACGCTGAACCTCCTGAGCGACAACGTCATCAACCCCGAGGTCACCGTGCAGCTGGACACGGTGGACTTCGACTCGAACTCGAAGATCTGGGGCGTCGTCTACGCGCCGAACGCGCGGGTGGTGCTCGACAGCAACTTCGAGCTGTACGGGTCGTTGATGGCGCGGAGCCTCGACGTCGACAGCAACGCCACCTTCCACTTCGACGAGGCGCTCACCGACGCCACGGCCAGCGGTTCGCCCATCTTCGAGACGGTGGCTTGGAGGGATGCGGCATGGCGCGAGTGATCGGGTTCGCGCTCCTCGCCTGCCTCGCCCTGGCCGGGGGAGTGGTCCGCGGCCAAGGCGCTACGGATCCGGCGGCCTCGAGCGGCCTCGCGCCGTGGAGCTGGCCGTTGGACGCCGAGCATCGCGAGGCCGCTAGGGGGCTGCGCGAGTCGCGCCGCGCCGGTCCGGGCGAGGAGGGCCGGATCCTCGAGGCCTTGTCGCGCCGCGGCGTCGCCGCCCTGCCGGCGTGGTTCGACATCCTCGAGCGCCAGCGCGTGCCCGAGTCGACGCCGGGAGACGCGCCGCAGATGCTCTCGGAGGCGCAGCGTGGCCTGCTCGTGGCGGCGCTGGGACGGTTGCCCGCGCCGCTCGTGCGGACGCGGATCCTCCAGCGCGTCGCCGCGCGTGGCGACGCGCCCGACTTGGACCTGCGCCTGGCCGCCATCCGGGTGCTGGCCGTCGCCGGGGAGGCCGCGGACTTGGCGTTGGTCGCCCGCTGGGCGCCGCGCAAGCCGCTCGTCGACGCCAACTCGCCCGCGCCGCTGTCGCGCGAGGGTCGCGCCGCGCTGCGCGATGCCGCCAGCGGCATCCTCGCGCGCGACGCGCGCGCCTGGCCCGCGTTCGAGGCTGTGCTGCGCCGTTCCGACGAGCACGTCGCCCGCGCGCTGCTCGATGGCGCCTGCGCCCGCCGCGACCCGCGCGCGGCCGAAGTGCTGCTGCGCATCGCGCGCGGCGAACCCGCCCACGCCCTGCAAGTCGCCAGCCTCGCGCCGCGCTGCGCTCGCTCGTCGCGACCGGAGGTCGACGCCGACTTCGCGCTGTGGGCGCTCGAGCGCGCGCAAGCCGTCGAGCCCGACCAGGCGCACGCCTACCTCGCCGCGGTGGGGGCCTTCGACGATGGCGACTTGGCTGGGCGGCTCTGCGCCCTGGCCGCCGAGGACGAGCCGCGCAGGGCGCAAGCGGCCTTGTCCGCCTTGCGCGCCATCACCGGCCTCGGCCTGGGCACCGTGGAGGAGTGGCTGTCGTGGCTCGAACTCGAGCGCACTTGGCGCGCGACGACGCGGCCCGCCCTGGCGCGCGACATCCTCGGGGGCGACGAGGCCGCCATGGCGCGGGCGTTGAAGGCCCTCGCAATGCGGCGCATCCAGCGCGCGGAACTCGTGGCCGATGTCGTGCCCGCGCTCTCGGCCAGGAAGCCCGCCTTGCGGGCGCAGGCGTGCTCGACGCTTGGCGCCTTGAAGAGCGCCGCGGGCACGGACGCGCTGCTCGTCGCCTGCCTCGACGAAGACGAAGCGGTGCGCCGCGCCGCGCGGGCGGCCTTGCGCGCCATCCACGGCGAACCGCTGCCGGAGGAACTCGACCTCCTGCGCGTCGCCCTCGGTCTCTAGGCGGCGTCCGCCCGAGCCGGATCCGCTGGGCGCTTGATTCGCGGATTGGCTTCCACGCCGGCTTGCCCGGGGTCCTCGACATCGTGCGCGGGGCGCGTCGTCCTGCGCACGACACCCCGCTTCGAGGACTTGGAACCATGCGCCCCGCCCGCACCGCACCCTGCGCCCTCCTTTTCTGCGCCGCTCCCGCCCTGGCGCAAGGCGTGCCCCAACTGACCGTCTTCGGCATCGACTACAAGAGCAGGACGGTCGGCTTCGCCGATTCCTTCGGCGCCACGCCCATCACGGAGGCGGACTTGCTGCTGCCGCAAGCCTTGCTGCCGCAGCTTGGTCCGCTGCTCGTGCCCGGCATCGCCGAATCGGGCGGCGCTTGGCCGCAAGGAGGGTTGTCGCTCGCCCTGCACGCCGCGGCCGTCGGGCACGCGCCCAACGTGGCCGGCCTCGTCGAGGTCGACGCCATCAGCCACGGACTCGACCGGCGCATCGAACGCGCCTGGGGCTGGCCGGGAGCGCCGGCATCGCGCTTCGCCTTCTCGGTCGATCGCGACTCCTACGGCATCGCCGGCCTGCCGGGCGCGCCCAACCTCGTCTCAGAGGCCCAGTGCGGCCAGCAGGCCGCCGACGTCTACCGCGATCTCGGCTTCGCGCTCTTGCCTGCCGGTCCAGGTTCCGCCATGGCGGGCAACACCCTGGTCGTCGACGGCAACGGCATGGCGAACGGCAACTCGCTCTCGAACTGCCTCGGCGCCGCCTTCCCCGGCCTCGGACTCGGCGAAGCGAAGCTCTTCAACGAGCCTGGATCGAAGGACGACCTCGACGCCTTGGACCGCGACGTGCCGGACCAATGGCTGCCGCGCGCGACGCGCACCTACTTCTCGCTCGATTCGGCCTTCGTCAATCCGTACGGCATGCAGCCGAACACGGGTTCGGCCGCCATCCACGGGTGGCGCGGGGGCGACATCCTCTACGCCGAGCCCAGCGGCTTCATCGGCATCTACGCCATCTCCACGGACCTCGGCCTCGACACGTTGGGCGCGGACACCGACGACGTGGACGCGCTCGCCATCTGCGAGAACGGCAGCGGTGGCTTCCAACGCAACAACGCGCCCTTCGATTGGCTCACCGGCGCGTCGGACATGGTCCTCTTCAGCGTGCGTCGCGGCTCGAAGGTCATCGGCAACACCGACTGCCTGCAGGGCTTGCCGATCGAACCAGGCGACATCCTCATCCCGCCGCTCCCCGGCTACGCCGTCCCGGGGATCCTGGTGGCGGCCGAGGCGCTCGGGCTGCACACCTTGCGCAGCGGCGCGTTGATCAACGTCGACGATCTCGATGCGCTCGACACGCTGCACGACGAGCCCACGGTGCAGGAGCATTGCTCGGCCGATGGCGGCGCCGTCCCCTGCCCGTGCGGCAACAACGGCGCCCCCGGACGCGGCTGCGGCAACTCGTTCAATCCGCTGGGGGCCAAGTGCTGGGCCAACGGGACGGCCTCGATCTCGGCCGACACGCTGCTGATCTCGGGGTCGGGGATGCCGTTCTCGGCCACCACGACCCTGGTGCAGGGCACGATCGCCACGGCGCCCACCCCCTTCGGCGACGGCCTGCGCTGCGTGTCCGGCGCACAGAGGAGGCTCTACACGCGCAACTGCTACGCCGGCAACGTCCAGTTCGGCCACACGGTGCCGGGACTCGCCAGCATCTCGTCGATGGGCGGCCTCGTCGTGCCGGGCACGCGCCACTACCAGATGTTCTATCGCAACACCGTGCCCTACTGCACCACGTCGACGACCAACACCACGAACGCGTTGTCGGTCTCGTGGACGCCGTGAGCTCAGCCGCTTCTGTCAAGTTGACTTGACAGGGGCGGGCGGGGGGGGGGGGGGGGGGGGGGGGGGCGGCCCCCCCCCCCCCCC
>JBEBCR010000150.1:0-5623 GCA_041157565.1 Planctomycetota bacterium
TGCGACTCGAGCGCGCGGCACAAGGCGTCCTTGGCGAGCGGACCGCCCATGGCGCCGAGCGTCGCGATGGCGGCGGCGGCGCGCTCGGGCGCGTCCTTGGCCTGCTGCAGCACGGCCGCGAGCGGCGCGACGAGCCCCTCGCCGGCCTGCCGCAGGTCGGCCAGCGCCAACTCGCGCGTGCGCAGGTCGTTGCCGGACCAGGCCGACAACGCGGCCTCCACGTACTCCTCCGCCCCATCGGGAACGACGGGAGCCGCGGGCGGTGGCATGGCGCCGACGAGCGGGAAGGCCGCGGGCGGGCAAGCCTCCAAGGCGCGCGCGACGACCGGCTCGCGCGCGGGCGCCGCCAGCCCGCTGGCGGGCACGGCGGGCTCGCCGGACCCGCAGGCGGCAAGGAGTCCGAACAGCGCCAGGCGCCGCGCGTCCCCAAGGCGCGCCATCACGGCTGCACCACCGCGCGATGCACGAACTCCGCCTCGAGCTCGGGATCGGGCCGCAGCGGGTCCTTCCAATACGGCGTGCGCTTGTAGGTCAACGCCACCTCGACGGGACCGGCGCTGTCGGGATCGTCGACGACCACTTCCTTGGTCGCGTCGCTCGGCAGCAGCGTGTCGACCAGGTCGACCTCGTGGCGATAGGGACTGCGGAAGCGCCACAAGTGGCGCCATGGACGCGCCGGCTCGCCCGCGGCGGCGAGCGGACGCCACCACAGGTCCGCCGCGCGCGAACGCTCGTCGGTCGGGAAGTGGTGCCCCGCCCCGGTGTTCGTCAGCGCCACGCGCAGTCCGCCGGAGACGCGCTCGGCGACGAGCGTCGTCGCCTGGCGCACCATCTCGATCGAGTGGCCGCCGTGCATGGCGTGGTGGCGCCCGCTGCCGTCGGCGCGCTCGGGCATGTGGCACTCGACGCAGCCGATCCCCTGCTCGGCGTACTTGGTCTCGCGCCACTGGGAGACGGTCTTGTGCTGGTCGTGGCACCCGGCGCAGTGGTCGACGCTCCTCAGCGAGGCCATGGCCACCGGCCTGCACGGCGCGGCCGGGGCGTCGATGGTGCCGGCGACGCCGCCATCGGGCAAGGCGTGGCAGGCGATGCAATCGACGCCCTCGGCGCGGCGCGCGGCGCGCGGCAGCACCCGGGCGCCGATGCCGGTCGAGTAGATCTCCTGCGGCGCGTGGCAGTCGATGCAGTCGGTGTTGGCGAAGTCGTTCGACAAGGCGCGCACGTCGGGGTTGAGCCACGAGTGGGCGTGCTGCGAGCCGGCCCATTCCTCGTAGACGGCCGCGTGGCACTCCTTGCACTGCTGCGAGGAGGTGAAGCTGCGCGCAGGCGCGGCGTCCGTCGGCTGGTGGAACACGAGCGCGACGGCGCCGAGTCCCGTGAGGACCAGCGCGGCGCCGAGGATCGACTTGGCGTGCGACATGGCGTTTCAGGCGGCGACCACGGCGCCGCGCTCCAACCGCACGAGGGCGGTGCCGTGGGCACCCACCTCGGCGGGATCGTGGGTGACGTGCACGAGCGTCAGCTCGCCCGCGCGGCGCAAGGTCGCCAGGCGCGCCACCAGTTCGGCGCGCAGCGGCGCGTCCAGCGGCCCCAGCGGCTCGTCGAGCAGCAGCACGGCGGGCTCGCCCGCCAAGGCGCGCGCCAGCGCCAGGCGCTGCGCTTCGCCGCCCGACAACTCGCCCGGCTTGCGCCCCGCTAGCGGCCCGAGCTCGACCAGCTCCAGCCAACGCAGCGCGGCCGCGGCGCGCTGCTTCTTCGGCACGCCGCGGCAGGCGAGCACGAACTCGATCGTCGCCTGCGCGCCGAGGTGCGGCCACAGGCCCGCGCCGCCGCCTTGGAACACGAGCCCCACGCCGCGCGATTCCGGCGGCAGCACGAGGCGCGCACCGTCGCTGGCGAGGCGGCCGCACAGCTCGATCCGACCGGCGACGAGCGGCTGCAAGCCGGCGAGCGCGCGCAGCAGGGTGGTCTTGCCGCTGCCCGAGGGCCCCACGACGACGCACCACGCGCCGCGCTCGACGCGCAAGCAGGCTTGGTCGAGCACGCGGCGCCCGCCGTGCTCGACGACCAGTCCGACGGCCTCGATGGCGTGGGTCATGGCAGCGCCCCCATGTTCCGCTTGGAGAAGAGGCTCCACAAGGCGCCCGGCAGGAGGACGAAGAAGCAAATCCACAAGGCGAGCGCCGCCACCATCTCGTCCCGGCCGAAGTGCACCGCGTTGTAGAGCCTGAAGAGCGCCGTGCCGTTGGCCGCGGGAACGAGGATGGCCGCATCCAGTTCCCGCAGGGCGAACACGAACACCACCATCGCCCCGCCCGCCAGCGGCGAGGCGAGGAGCGGCGCGACGATGCCGTAGAGCGTGCGCGCCGGGCCGGCGCCGGCGAGGCGCGCCGACTCCTCGATGCGCCGGTCGGTGGCCGCCGTGGCGGCGGCGACGCCCAGCACGAGGAGCGGCGCGTAGCGTCCGGCCTGAAGGAGCACGGCCATCCAGCCCGAGTCGTACAGGGCCGCCGTCTCGGGCCGGTTCCACAAGGCGAGGTTGCCCACCCCGTGCAGGATCGGGGGCACGCACAGGGGCAGCACCACGAGCGTCGTGCCCAGGGCGAGCAGGCGCCGGCTGCGCGCCAGCGCGTGGCCGAGGACGAGCGCCACGGGCAGGCAGAAGAGCGCCGCGCCCAGTGCGAAGAGCAGGCTCGCCTGCAGGTTGGCCCGGCCGTTGGCGAGCGCCTTGGAGAGGCTCTGCCCGAGCGTCGCGAGCTCGAACCCGCGCGCTCCGCCGCCCGCCTCCCACGACAGGCGCGCCAAGGGCGCGAGCGCCGTCGCCGCCACCACCGACCACATCAGCAGCGAAAGCGGCCAGCGCCACGCGCCCAGGTCCACGCGCGAGGGCGCGCGGAAGTCGCCTTCGAAGGAGAAGAGCGGCGAGCGGCGCACCACCAGCAAGGCGGGCACGACCACCAGCAGGGTCAACGCCACGAGCGGCCACGCCGCGGCGACGGCCTTGCTCGTGTCGTTGCCGCTGCGCCACGAGGCGAAGATGTCGTCGGCGTAGACCGGGTGCTTGGGTCCGAGCGAGCTGACGTAGTCGACCACGGCGAAGTCGTTGACGGCGAAGGCGAAGGCGAAGCCCGCGCTCGCCAGCGCCACGGGCCGCACCAGCGCCCACTCGACGCGCGCCACGGCGGCGAGCCCGCCGGCGAGTCGCGCCGCGTCCGAACGGCGCGCGTCGATGCGCTCGGCGGCGCGCGCCACGTACAGCGCCACCAGAGGGTAGGTGCCCACGCCCATGATCGCGGCCGTGGCGAGACCGCCGCGCCACGTGGTCCAGCCCATGCAGGACATGGCCAGCACGAGCGGCGGCAGGAGCAGCGGCACCAGCACGAGCGCGCGCAGCGCCTGCGCCCCGACGAGGTTGGAGCGCGACAGGAGCCAGCCCAGCGGCGCGCCGAGGACGAGCGCGATGGTCGCGGCGCCGAGGCCGAGTTGGGCGGTGCGCCACAAGAGGCCCGCGCCGCGCGCCAGGTCCAGCGCCGCCAGGTCCGCGACCTGGACGCGCAGCGCCATGGCGACGGTCGGCCCCAGCGCCACCAGCGCGAAGCACGACGCGGCGACGAGGACGAGCCAGCGGCTCACTTGAGGAACAGCTCCTGGAATTCCGCGGCGCGCGCGCGGATCGACAGGCCCACCGCGCGCAGGTCGTAGCGCATCGGCTCGAACTCGCCCGGCCCCTTGACGTGCGCGGGGCGCGCGACGCCCCGACGCACGGGGATCTGCGCCGAACGCGAGGCGGCGAGGCGCGCCTCGACCTCCTCCGACAGGGCCCAATCGACGAAGCGGCGCGCGGCGTCCTTGCGCGGCGCGCTGGCGGGGATGCAGATCGTGTTGGGGATCAGCATCGTGCCGATGCCGCCCTGGTCGGGGTAGACGGCCTGCACCGGCGCGCCCTTCTCGAGCGCCACGTGGAAGTCGTCGGTGTCGGTCCAGCCGAAGGCGCACTGCCCTTCGCTGACGAGCCGCATGACGTGCGCGTTGCCGTTGGCGAGGTTCAAGCGGCCTTCGCGCGACAGGCGCTCGACCGATTCGAGGAAGCGCCGCGCCTCGCCGGGCGCGAGGACCTCGTGGAGCGCCGCCATGTGCGTCAGGGTCGTGCCCGCCAAGGGGCGCGCCATGGCGACCTTGCCGGCGTGGCGCGGATCGAGCAGGTCGTCCCAGCTGTCGATCTCCGCGGGATCGACGAGGTTCGTGTTGACGATGTAGACGCGGGCGCGCGCCGCGAAGCCATGCCAACGATGGCCCGGGTCCTTCATCTCCGGCGGCAGGCTGGCCGCCGAGGGCGAGTCGTAGGCCTCGAGCAGGCCATCCTCCGCCAACGCCACGACCATGGCGAACTCGTTGCTCCAGAAGACGTCGCAACGCGGACGCGCCGCCTCTTCGCGCACGCGCAGCGCCAGCCCCACGTTCTTGTTGGCCTCGACGTCGTACTCGACCCGGATGTCGAGCCCGGTCCGCTCCTGGTACTCGCGCATCAGCGGCTCGGCGAACTCCTGGTCGAGGGAGCAGTAGACGACGAGGTCCGGATCCGAGCCGCAGGAGGCCAAGGCCAGTCCGAGGGCGGCGCAGAGCTTGGCGAGGCGTTGGTGCAGGGCGCGCATGGGCTTTCGTGGCTGTGGACCGGGGCGCTAGTAGACCAGAACGAGAGCGTTACATCGCCCCGCCGCCCCCTGCGCCCGAATCCGCGGTCCCCGCTCGTGACCGGGGTCGGGGCGGCGACTAGCAGCGGCTATGATCTCCGCCCCGATGATGAAGCCCACCATCCTCGCCGGACTGATCCTCGCCCTCGCGGCCGCGTGCGCGCAGACCGAGACCAGGAAGGAGGTCGGCCCGCCGCTCGACCCGCCCAAGGTCACCGACGCCAAGCCGAGCGAGTACCCCGGCCTGCACCAGGTCGTCGCCTACACGGCCGACGTGTGGAGCGGCGCCCTGCCGGAGGGCGACGAGGGCTTCGAATCGCTGGCGCGCCTCGGGATCCGGACGATCATCTCGGTCGATGGCGGAGCCACCGATGTGGAGCGGGCCGCGGCGCACGGGCTGCGCTACGTGCACCTGCCCCACGGCTACGACGGCATCGACGTGCTGCGCCGCCTCGAGATCGCGCGCGCCGTCCACGACCTCGAGAAGCCGGTCTACATCCACTGCCACCATGGCAAGCACAGGAGCGCCGCGGCGGTGGCCTCGACCTGCGTGGCGCTCGGCTACATGCAGCACGACGAGGCCGAGGCGCGCATGCACGTCTCGGGCATCGCGGCCCAGTACAAGGGCTTGTTCCAGGCGGTGCGCGACAGCAAGCCCGTCGACGAGGCGACGCTGCGCAGCGCCGACGATTCGTTCCCCGCGCACGCCAAGGTCTCGGACATGGTCGAGGCGATGGTCGAGATCGACTTCGCGTTCGAGAACGTGCAGCACATCGAGAAGGCCGGCTGGACCACGCCCAAGGACCACCCAGACCTGGTGCCCGCCGCCGAACTCGGGCGCATGGCCGACCACTTCCGGAACGGAGCCGAGACGCTGCCGGCGGGCGAAGAACGCGACCTCGTCGAGTGGATGCGCAAGAGCTACCAGCAGG
>JBEBCR010000151.1:0-12830 GCA_041157565.1 Planctomycetota bacterium
GACCTGCTGGTCGACTTGTCGAACTTCGTCATGTACGACCTCGGCCAGCCGAACCACTGCTTCGACCGCGCCAAGCTCGCCGGCGGCGGCATCGTGGTGCGCGACGCGCGCCCCGACGAGCGCATGCGCACGCTGGACGGGATCGAGCGGCAATTGTCGAACGGCGACATGCTGGTGTGCGCCGGCGACGAGCCGGTCGCGCTGGCGGGCGTGATGGGCGGCGAGGGCAGCAAGGTGCAGGAAGGCACCAGCTCGCTCCTGCTCGAGGTCGCCTGCTTCCAGCCGGCGGTGGTGCGGCGCACGGCGCAGCGCCTCGCGCTGCGCACCGACTCTTCGACGCGCTTCGAGAAGCACCTCGATCCGACGCTGCCGGCGCAGGCCGCGGCGCGCTACGTGCGGCTGCTCAAGGAGATCGAGCCCGACGCCCGCGTCGGCGGCGCGCCGACGGACGTCGGCGCGTGGAAGGATCCCGCGCGCGACGTGCGCGTGCGCCCGGAACGGGTGCGGCGCCTGCTGGGCGTCGACCTGTCCGACGCGCGCATCGTGGAGATCCTCTCGAGCCTCGACTTCGGCGTGGAGCGCAGGGAGGGGGAGCTCCTCGTGCGCGTGCCCTCGCGCCGCGCGACCAAGGACGTGACCATCGAGCAGGACCTCGTCGAGGAGGTCGGCCGCATCCACCGCTACGGCAACATCCCCACGCGGCCGCTGGTGGCGGCCGTCGAGCCGCCGCCGCGCGACGCGGGCTGGAACCGCCGCATGCTGGCGCGCGCCATCCAGGACCGCCTGTCGCGCGACGCGCGCCTCTTGGAGACGCTCGGCTACAGCTTCGTCTCCGACGCGCTGCTGGCGGCCTTGTCGCTGGAAGGCGAGCCGCACGTGTCGGTCGTGAACCCCGTGGCCGAGGGCTTCGGCCGCATCCGCCGCGGCGTGCTGCCGAGCGTGCTCGAGAAGGCGCGCGACAACCGCCACCACGAGGAGCGCGTGGCGCTCTACGAGGTGGGCAAGGGCTACCGTCCCGAGGATCGCACGCCGCGCGGCGAGCCGCGCGAGGTGCACGAGTGCGCCATCGTCGTCTGCCTGCCCGCCGCCAAGGACCACAAGCCCGACGGCGCCGCCTGGCGGCAAGTGCGCGGCATCGTCGAGGAGCTCTTGGCCGCGCTGGGCCACGCCAACGCCCTCCCCGCGCCGCTGGAGGCGGCCGAGGCGTACGCGCATCCCGTGGTGCGCGCGGCCTTCCGCTCCGCCGACGGCGCGCACGAGTTGGCGCGCGTGCTGGCGTTGGATCCGCTGGCGGCGCGCAAGCTCGGCTTCGACGGCGATCTCGCCAGCGACACCGCCTGCGCCGTCGTCTCGCTCGACGCGCTGCTCGTCGCCCCGTCGCAGCCGCGCGCCTACCAGCCGCTGCCGCGCTTCCCGGGCGTCAAGGTCGACGTGGCCGTCGTCGTGCCGGACTCCGTGCCCGCCGCGCGTTGTGAAGAACTCTTGACGCGCTCGGGCAAGGGCCTGGTGCGCGGCATGGAGGTCTTCGACGTCTACCGCGGAGCGTCGCTGCCGCCGGCGACGCGTTCGCTGGCCTGGCACGTGGAGCTGCGCGCCGACGACAAGACGCTCGGCGAGGCCGAGGTCCAGAAGTTCCTCGAGCGCGTCGAGCGCGCGCTGGGCGAGATCGGCTGCGCGCTGCGGCGCCAATAGCGCCGCGGCGGATCACATCCGCAGCAGCTGTCCGAAGACGATCCCCGACGCTCCCGCCACGACGGCCGCGGCGGCGGGGACCAGCGTGCGCACCAGCTTCGAGCGCGCCGCGAGCGCGCGCCCCGCCGCCCACCACAGTCCGAGCGTAGCCGGCGCCGCGAGCCACAACGTCGCTTCCGAACCGCCGCCTGCCGGGGCGGCCAGCAGGCCGGCGAGCACGCCGGGCGCCAGCGGGTACCAGACGCCGAAGGCGCCCAGGCAGTGCCTGCACTCCGACAGCGGCGAGCAGACGAGGGCCAGGAAGGGCGGGAGCCACACGCAGGCCGCGGCTTGCAGCGCGCGCCGGAGGCGAGGCCGTGCGGCGGAGGTCTCCCTCAGAACCACTCGCGACGCCCGAGCTGGTACACGCGCACGAACTCCACGTCGCTCTTGCTCAGGTAGACGACGCCTTCGATCACGCCCACGACCCACGCGGCCAGCACGCTCATTCCCGAAGTGCACAGTCCACCGACGAAGGTCACGAGCAGCATGACCACGCCGGCTTCGCGGTAGCCGAGCACGAACTTGTGCAGGCCCGCGAAGCCGAAGAGGATCGCCAGCATGCCAACCAGCACGCGCTTGCTCTCCTCGGCGCCTTCCACGACGGCGGGGATCGGCGGCGGCGCGCCGAACCGGGATGCCTCGAGCGGCGGCGGAGTGCTCGCGCCCGCGCGTGGTGCGCGAGGCTCCAGCGGGGGAGGAGGCGGGGTGTAGCCCGTGGCCGATCCGGTCGCCGGCATGGGCGGCGGCGCGGCGCCGCCAGCCAGGGCCGCGGGCGCGGGCGCGGGGCCCAAGGCCACGGGTGCTTGCGCGGGCAAGGCGGACTCTGGCAGCGGAGGTGGAGCGGCGCGAGGCGTGGCGGCGGACATCCCGGCGGGCGCCGGCTCCAGCGCAGGCGCGGGGTGCGCCGCGGCGCTGCTGGACGACGAGGCCCCCGAGGTCGCGGTCCCATCCCGCTCGGCGTGGGGCGGTCGCGAGTCGGTTCCGGGGATCGCGGGGGCGGCGTCCATGGCCCGAGCGGCTTCCGCGGTGGGTGGAGCGTCCGGCGCCCGCTTGGCGCAATCGTCGTCGATCCCCTGCGGCACGAGTTCTCGCGGCGACAGTTCGAAGCCACTGGGCTCGGGCATGGGCTGGGGAAGATCCTGCGGCGCGAGATCGAAGGAGTGGGCTTGGTCGGACATCGGATCTGGGCGTCGGACGGCGCGCGGAGTGAGCGCGAGAGGAGGCGGGGGGCTGCCGGGATCGTCCAAGGGCTCCTTGGGCGCCCGAGGCCGGCTACTTTCCTGCGGGTGGCGCCTTCGACCAAGGGGAGGCTCGAGGCGACCCATCCAGGCGACCGCTTCCTGGCCAGTCGCCGCACAGCGGCGTATACGCGGCTCGGACGCGGGGATTGCGGGGCGGCATGAAGGAAATTCGGCTCCATGGCCCCCCCCTTGGCGGAGGGGCGGCGTCAACCCCTGCAAGCGCGCGCGGCAGATGCGATACTTCCCCGCGCACGATGGTCAAGGTCGTCCTCGTCAACCCGCCTTCGCCAGCCAAGTACCGCGTCAGCCGCGGCTTGATGGGTGGCTTCGGCATGGCGGTCAATCCGGGACTGCTCTATCCGCCGATCGAGTTGGCGCACGTCGCTGCCGTGCTGCTCGCCGACGGCTTCGAGTGCGCCATCGTCGACGCCGACGCCAAGGGACTGGACGCCGCCGGGTGCCTCGCGGCGATCCGCGCCGAACGTCCCGACTTCGCCTGCGTCGACTCCTCGTCGACCTCGCTCGACCTGGACCTCGCCCTGTGCCACGCGCTGCGCGCCGAACTCGGCGTGCCGGTGGCGATCCTCGGCTCGCAGGTGACCTACACGCCGGGCGAGATCTTCGAGCGCGAAGCGGTCGACGTGGTCGTGCGCGGCGAGCCCGAGCACACGGTGCGCGACCTGGCGCGCGCGGTGCGCGACCGCGCCGGCTTCGCGGGCGTCGCGGGCACCTCGCGCAAGGACGCGGGCGGCATCGTGCACGAGCCCGACCGCGAGAAGATCGAGAAGCTCGACGAGCTGCCGCTGCCGGCGCGGCACCTGCTCGACAACGCCGCCTACCGCTTCCCGGGCATCGACGGCCCGGTGACGACGGTCAAGAGCTCGCGCGGATGTCCGCTCAACTGCAGCTTCTGCGGCTACACGCTGGCGCAGGGCCTGCGCTTCCGCTTCCGCTCGCCCGAGCACGTGCTGGCCGAGCTGGTCGACATCGTGCGCGTGCACGGCGTCAAGCAGGTCGTGTTCCGCGACCCGATCTTCTCGACGAAGAAGGACCGCGTGCTCGCCATCTGCGCAGGCATCCGGCGCGAGAAGCTGGACTTGTCGTGGCAGTGCGAGACGGCGGTCAAGACTCTGGACGCGGAGCTGGTGGCCGCCATGGCCGCGGCGGGCTGCACGCACATCTCGCTGGGCGTCGAGTCGGGCAACGTCGAGATCCAGAAGAAGCACTGCGGCTCCAAGCTGCTGGACGGCAGGAAGGAGCTCGACAAGGCGCGCTGCCTCGAGGTGTTCGACGCGGCGCGGCGCCACGGGATCGAGACCCGCGCCTTCTGCATGGTCGGCTTCCCCGAGGAGACCGAGGCGATGGTCGAGGAGACCTTCGCGCTGGTCGAGGCCTGCGATCCCGACCAGGTGCAGTTCTGCGCGGTGACCGCGTATCCGGGCACGCCGCTCCACAAGATGCTGCACGGCACGCGCGAGTTCGACTACGCCACGATGACGGGCTTCAAGCCGCTCGAGGGCAACGAGCACATGAGCGCCGCCCGCATCGAGGAGAAGATCCGCGAGGGCTACCGGCGCTTCTACCGCCGCCCGCGGCGCCTCGTGCGCGAACTGCGCCACCCGCTGCGCTTCGCCGGCAAGCTGGCGCGCTACGCCACCTTGTTCCGCTCGCGCTGAGCGGAGGCCGGCCGGCCCGCCGTGCGGGTCCGCCGCGCGCTGTTCCCTGCGGCGGGCTCCTCGCCTATCCTTGGTCGCCCGGACGCGCCCTCCCCGCGCTCCCCCCGCAAGCCCATGAGCCAGATCGAGAACGTCCTGCAGGAGAACCGCTTCTTCCCTCCCTCGCGCGAGTTCAGCGCCAAGGCCCGCGTCGGCACCGAGGAGGCCTACCAGCGGATGTGGAAGGAGTCGGTCGAGGACCCCGAGAGGTTCTTCGGCCGCGTGGCGCGCGAGCTGCCGTGGTCGACGCCCTTCGGCAAGGTGCTGGACTGGTCGGGCGCGCCCTTCGCCAAGTGGTTCGTGGGCGGCCGCATCAACGTCTGCGACGCGTGCGTCGACCGCCACGTGCGCGAGGGCCGCGGCGACAAGCGCGCCATGGTGTTCGAGGGCGAGCCGGGCGACGTGCGCACGCTGACCTACGCCGAGCTGCAGCTCGAGGTGTCGCGCTTCGCCAACGTGCTCAAGTCGCGCGGCCTCAAGAAGGGCGACCGCGTCGCCATCTACATGCCGATGATCCCCGAGGCGGCCATCGCCATGCTGGCTTGCGCGCGCATCGGCGTGGCGCACTCGGTGGTCTTCGGCGGATTCAGCGCGCAGGCGCTGGTCGACCGCATCCAGGACGGCGGCTGCGTGGCGGTGATCACCGCCGACGGTTCGTGGCGCCGCGGGGCGCTGCTCGCCCTCAAGCCGCAGGTCGACGAGGCCGTTGCGCAGTCGAGCGGCGTGCACACGGTGCTCGTCGTGCGCCGCGCGGGGAACCAGGTGGCCTTCGACGCGCGCCGCGACGTGTGGCTGCACGAGGCCGCCGCGCGCGTCCCGGCCGAGTGCCCGCCCGAGCCGATGGACAGCGAGGACCTCCTGTTCCTCCTGTACACCTCGGGCTCGACCGGCAAGCCCAAGGGGATCGTGCACACGACGGGCGGCTACCTCGTGGGCGCGTACCTGTCGACGCAGTTCGTCTTCGACCTGCGCGACGACGACGTGTTCTGGTGCACCGCCGACGTGGGTTGGATCACCGGACACAGCTACATCGTCTACGGACCGCTGGCCAACTGCGCCACGATCGTCATGTACGAGGGCGCGCCCAACACGCCGCACGAGGGGCGCTTCTGGGAGCTGGTCGACAAGCACAAGGTGACGATCTTCTACACGGCTCCCACCGCCATCCGCACCTTCATGAAGTGGGGCGACGAGCACCCGCGCCGGCATTCGCTGGCGACCTTGCGCCTGCTCGGCACGGTCGGCGAGCCGATCAACCCCGAGGCGTGGATGTGGTACCACGAGCACATCGGGCGCGGGCGCTGCCCGATCGTCGACACGTGGTGGCAGACGGAGACCGGCTCGATCATGATCACGCCGCTGCCGGGCGTCACGTCCACCCAGCCAGGCTCCGCAACGCGGCCGTTCTTCGGCGTCGACGCGGCGGTGGTCGACGAGGAGGGCCGCGAGATGGGTCCGAACCAGGGCGGCTACCTCGTCATCCGCAAGCCGTGGCCCTCGATGCTGCGCGGCATCTGGGGCGATCCCGAGCGCTACAAGCACGGCTATTGGGGCAAGTACGGCCACATGTACTTCGCCGGCGACGGCGCGCGGCGCGACGAGCGCGGGTACTTCTGGATCCTCGGCCGCGTCGACGACGTGATCAACGTGTCCGGCCACCGCCTGTCGACGATGGAAGTCGAGTCGGCGCTCGTCAGCCACGCGAAGGTGGTCGAGGCGGCGGTGGTGGGGCGTCCGGACGACTTGACGGGCCAGGCGATCTGCGCCTTCGTCACCGTCGAGCGCTCCCACGTGCCCGACGAGGCGCTCAAGCGCGAGTTGATGGACCACGTGTCCAAGGAGATCGGCAAGCTGGCGCGGCCGGCGGAGATCCGCTTCACCGACACGCTGCCGAAGACGCGCTCGGGCAAGATCATGCGCCGCCTCCTGCGCGACATCGCCGCCGGCAAGGAGACGACGCAGGACACGACCACGCTCGAGGACTACTCGATCCTCGCCCGCTTGCGCGCGGACGAGGAGTGAGCGGCGCGCCGTGCACGGACTCTGGAGCCTCTTGGAGCGCGCCGAGCGCCTGCACCCCTCGAAGCGCGCCTTCGTAGAGGGCGCCCGCGTCGAGGACTACGCCACCTTCGCCGCTCGCGCGCGGCGCCTGGCCTCGTTCCTGCGCCTCGAGGGCGCGGCGGAGGGCGAGCGCGTCTCCGGCCTCCTGTGGAACGGCATCGACCACGCCGCGGCGTACTACGCCGCCTCCGGCGCTGGCGCCATCTTCAACCCGCTGAACACGCGCCTCGCCGCGGCGGAGCTCGCCGCCATCGCCAAGGACTGCGACGCGCGCCTCGTCGTGTCGGAGTCGGGCTTCGCGGAGGTGGTGCGCGCCGCCCTCGGCCTCGGCGCGCCGTGGCGCGGAGTCGTGTGGACCGACCGTTCCGTCGACCTGGGCGTGCGTTCGTGGACGCTCGCCGAGGCGCTGGAGGCGGGTGGGCGCGCCGCCTTCCGCGCCAGCGCGCGCGGCGGCGACGACGTGGCGCACCTGTACTACACGAGCGGCACCACCGGCGCGCCCAAGGGCGTGATGCTGACGCACGCCAACGTGCTGGCGCACTCGCTGGGCGCCATCGGCGAGCTCGGCATCGTCGAGCGCGATCGCTGGGCGCACATCGCCGCCATGTTCCACCTCGCCGACGCGTGGGCCACCTTCGCCTTCACCTGGACGGGGGCCACGCACCTGTTCCTGCCGCGCTTCGAGGCGCAGGCGGCGCTCGACCTGATGGAGCGCGAGCGCGCCACCATCACCAACCTCATCCCGACCATGCTGAACGCCATGGCGCGGCACGAGGGGGCGCGCGGCCGCGACTGGAGCGCGCTGCGCGCCGTGCTGTCGGGCGGCGCGCCGATCGCGCCCGCCTTGGTGGCGGAGGTCGTCGACGTGTTCGGCTGCGAGTACGTCAACACCTACGGCATGACGGAGACGTCGCCGTACCTGACGCTGTCGCTCCTGAAGGACCATCACCGGCTGCTCCCCCGCGAGGCGCAGTTGGCGATCCGCGCCAAGACCGGCCGTCCCTACGCCACCGTCGAGCTCGAGGTGCGCCGCGAGGACGGAACGCCGGTGGCGCGCGACGAGCGCGAGGTGGGGGAGATCCGCGTGCGCGGCGCGACCGTGATGAAGGGCTACTGGAACAAGCCCGAGGAGACCGCGCGCGCCTTCGTCGACGGTTGGCTGGCGACCGGCGACCTCGCCGTCGTCGACGCCGAGGGCTACGTGACCATCGTCGACCGCGCCAAGGACATGATCCTTTCCGGCGGCGAGAACGTGTACTCGACCGAGGTCGAGCACGCGCTGGCCTCGCACCCCGCCGTGCTCGAGTGCGCCGCCTACGGCGTGCCCGACGAGCGCCTGGGCGAATGCGTGCGCGCGGCCGTGGTCCTGCGCCCCGCTCGCGCCGCGACCCAGGAGGAGCTCGTCGAGTGGGTCAAGGCGCGCCTGGCGCGCTACAAGGCGCCCAAGGCGATCGACTTCCTCGAGGCCTTGCCGCGCACGGGCTCGGGCAAGATCCAGAAGTCCGCGCTGCGCGAGCCGCACTGGAGCGGTCGCGCGCGGCGCGTGAACTGAACGCCCGGCGGTCCTTGCGCGCGAAGCTCAGCGCGCGGCGATGCGCGACTTGATGCGCTCGGGCAGCATCGACAGCCCGTGGATCCAGCCCAATTGGCTCGCGCCATCCTCGACGCGCGAGGTGGGCAGTCCGACCAGCCTGCCGGCGAGGTCGTACGCGGCGCCGCCGCTGTGGCCGCTGGTGATCTCGGCGTCGGACTTGAGCGCCAGCCCCGCGCCCGTGCGCTCGAAGCCCGCCACCACGCCGCGCGTCAAGGTCAGCGTCGGGCGCGAGCGTTGCGTGCCCACTCCCGGGTAGCCGACGACGACCAGCTGCTCGCCGAGGCGCAGCTGCTTGTCGTCGCCGAGCGGCGCGACGTGGAGGCGCAAGTCGGTCGGCAAGGGGCCTCCGTGCCGATCCCCGACGAGTTCGAGCAGCGCGCAATCGGCCTCGACGTCGTGCTCGACGACCTTGGCGCGCCAGCTCTCGCGCGGCGGACGCGCGAGGTCGAGCGTCCTCGAGAGCACGATGTCCTCGCTGGCGCCTCCACCTAGCTTCTGCACGACGTGCCAGTTGGTCAGGAACAAGCCGCGCTCGTGCACGCACACCGCGCTGCCGGAACCATCTGGCGTGCCTACCTCGACCACGGCGCCCAGTTGCGCGGCGCCGATCCCCTCGAGCGCGCTCGCCAGTCCTCCCGCGACCGGTTCCACGCGCGCCTCGCGCGGCGCCTCGGCCGCGAAGGTGGCGATCAGGCGGAACTCGGCGCGCGCCTCGAGCGCGTGCGGATCGACGACTTCGATGGTCCACGGCCCGGGCTCGGGGTTGGCGACGAGCAGCGTCTCGCGGCCGTAGGGCCGACTCTGCAGGTGCGGGCGCTGCGACAAGCCGCGTCGCGCGCGTCCGGGATGGGCGACGAGATCGAGGTCGGCCTCGGCTTCGAGCAGGTCCACGCGCAACGCGCTCGCCCCCCCTGGGACATCGATGTGTCCGACCCACGTCGAAGCGCCCTCCAGCGCCACGATGCCGTCTTGCACCACCATGGGCGCGAGCGCGACCGCCGGCGGCGCCTGCAGCACGCGCAATTCGGCGCGGAACGCGACTTCGTCGACCTCGCCGCGCGGCCCAAGCGGCAAGCGTCCGCCCATGTCGAAGGTCGCGTGCCATGCACCCGGCTCGATCGCGGGCATGGAAAAGCGGTCGAGGCGCAACACGGCTTGGCCCAGTTCGGTGGGGGTCCAGTATTCGGCGGCGTGGGCGGCCGGTGCCGCCTCGCCGAAGGACAAGCCCGCTTCGATTTCGCGGGTTGCGTCACTGATTCGCAATTCCAACGCCAGCGCGTCGGCGGGAACTTGCACTTGTGCATGCAGGACCGTGCCTTCCGCTGGCCGCAGGCGCAGCACCTGTGGCTGCGCTTCCTGCAGTACGAGCGGCGCGGGTTCGGATGCTTCCGCTAGGCATCCAGCCAAGGCCGCGAGGGCGACATATCCAAGGAATGTGGAAAAGAGGATGCGGGGTCGCCGCGCTTCGAGCCGTGTCGCCATGTCCTGCGACCTTCACGATCTTGCAACTCGCCGTCAAGGGCTCGGCTCCAGCCGCGTCGCGCGCTGAGGCCAGTGGGCACGATGCGACTTCGCAAATTGCAGCAACATCTCGCCTTCGCGACGAAGGAAGCGGGCACTTGTTTCCGTGCTTTGCGTGTGGCACACACTACTCCCGTCGGGTTCCTTCCTGCGCGTCAGGAGCGGGCTCGACGACGCAGACTCTCGTTCCGTACCCGACCGCCCGCGCAAGCCGTGGTCGCGCCCCGACGGAAGGCGAGTCGCACCAGCGGGAAGATCGCGTCGCGCACGTGGACTCCCTCGCTTGGGGCGGCGCGCTGCTCGTTTGGGGATGCGATCGCGACAGCGACCGAGGCGAGTGGACTCCCAGGCCTCCGCGCGAGGCGAGTCCACTTGCACCAGGACGCCGACGCGCGTGCGAGCTGCTGGCGCCGCGACTCTCTCTTGGTCGTGGCGCGAGGCAGGCGGGGACGGTTGCTGCGCAGCTTCTCCAAAGTCCCCGAAGACACCGATTGACTCCGCGCGGCGCACGCGCGGGGAAACCGCACCATGATCGCGCTCCTTCGCCACAGTATCTCTCGGTTGGTCACATCCAACAGTCGCCTTGTGCGAGCTGGTCACGAGTCGCCGCTCTCCAAGCCGCGGGCAGCGCGGACTGGATGGATTCAGGGCCGCCTTGCCGGCGTCTTGTGCCTGCTCGCCTTGGTGCCAATCCTGTCGAGGCCGGTTCAAGCGCAGTGCGCGCCGGCGGCGTGCGACACTTCGACCTTCTGCAACGGCTGTTCCCAATCCACGACCACGACGAGTTCGTATAGCCACGCACAGTCGCTCTTCGGCCAGAACTTGGTCAATTCGCCGCCGAGCAATCCGACTCCTGAGAATCCCTCCGCGTCGGGCCGGATCCTCATTCCCAAGTTCAACCCGGCCAATGGCACCCTACAAAACGTCCAGTTCCGCTTCCGCGCGACCATCGTCAACGAGACGATTCATGTGCGGAACAACAACGGGAGCGAAGGTTGCACTGCTGGCGTTGGCGGCGTTGCAGCCACGGTGAACCTGCGGCGCAGCGTTGCCGTGATCGCCTACCCTGGCAGCTTGGGCGTTGCTCCTCCGCTGTCCACTCCCGACTTCACGTTCAACTTCAACTCGATCGGCAGCAACCTTGCGCCTGCCGACTGCTGCGACGAGTTCCCCTTCGATCAACTCAATGGGCCCGTGCTGCCGGGCAACCAGCTCTGCCCCTCCGAACCCAACTGCCGCAGCTGGATCGATTGTCCGATCTTCACGAACGGACCGACTCCCGCGCAGGACAACATCGACAAGCTGAACCACTACGAGCGCGCCTCCGCGGTGCAGCCCAACCTCTGCAACCTACAGCCCGTAGAGACGGTCGCCGACCATGGCGACGAAGCCGGAGTCAGCCGCGGTCCCGTCGTGCTCGACTTTGGTTGCGTGAAGGTCCCCAACACGCCTGCCTGTCTCAGCCAGTGGGTCGGCGCAGGGCAGAACGTGAATCTCGATTTCCTTCATGCGGCCGAGGCACAGGTGCTGAACCTGGGTGCCTGCAGCAAGATTGACGTGCTGACCAGGGCGCTGGCCAAGTTCGAGGTCGAGGTCACCTACACCTTTTGTCCCAACTTCCCGCCGGTCGCCAACAACGACACGGCGTTGATCTGCACCGGCAGCACCGCGTCGATCGACATCCTCGCCAACGACTATGACCAGACCGCGGGCAATCCGCCCGCGTGCACGCCCGTTCCGGAAGCCAACGGCCTCGTCTGCAGCACGGTCACGATCGTCAACCAGCCGCCCGCGGGCCAGGGCAGCGCGGTGGTCAGCAACTGCACGGGCAACCAGCCCTGCCCGAGCTGCCGCATCGTGTACACGCCGCCGGCCAACTTCGTGGGCACGACTTCGTTCACCTACCGCGTGAGCGACGGCGAGGGCCGCAC
Source organism: Planctomycetota bacterium (assembly GCA_041157565.1). Taxonomy (GTDB): domain Bacteria; phylum Planctomycetota; class UBA1135; order UBA1135; genus SXXH01. The sequence continues at coordinate 11,798 of JBEBCR010000151.1, forward strand.
CTCCAACACCGCCACGGTCACCGTCACCGTGTGCCGGCCCAACACGCAGAACGACACGCTGCAGGTCTGCCGCAACACGTCCTGCTCGGTCAACGTGCTGGCGAACGACACGGCGACGAACGGCTGCAGCCCGATCGTCCCTGGCAGCGTGGTGATCGTGAACAATCCGACGAACGGCACGGTGTCGGCCCCGGCCAACGGCGTGATCACCTACACGCCGAACACCAACTACGTCGGCTCCGACTCGTTCACGTACCGCGTGACCGACCAGCAGGGGTGCCAGTCGGCCCTGACCACCGTCAACGTCACGGTCTGCTCGATCCCGACGTTGAACCGCGACAACGCCTGCTTCTGCCCGGGCACGAACAGGCTGATCAACGTGCTCGCCAACGACACGGCCGGCTCCTGCGGTCCGATCGTCGCCGGCACGCTCGCCATCGCCACGCCGCCTGCGGCCGGCAGCGGAGTCACTGCCGTCGTCGAGGGCGGCCAGATTCGCGTGACTGTGGCCGACGCGGCTCCCACGGGCCAGGTGACCTTCACCTACAGCGCGGGCTACACCGTGTGCGGCCAGTCCTGCGCCTCGACCGGCGAAGTCTGCGTCTTCGTCCAAGCCGCTCCGTCGGCCCTCGACGACAGCGCCTTCATCGACCCGACGGTCCAGACGAGCGTCCTGATCCCGGTCAAGGACAACGACTCGGCCTCGAACGGCTGCACGCTCGGCACGCCGACCTTGGTGGCCGGATCCATCACTCCGGCCGGCTCCGGCACGGTGGTGTGGGTCCCCGCCGACAACGCCTTCCGCTTCACGCCGACCCCGCCGGCCACGATGCCCGGCCAGGTCAGCTTCCTGTACGACATCTGCCAGACCTGCCCGGCGGTGACGGGTTGCACCATCACCTGCTCGGAGACCTGCTGCCGGCGCGCGCGCGTGACGATCAACCGGGTCTGCCCGACGTTCAACCGCCTGCAGCCGGCCTCGCTCCTCCTGTACCCGAAGTACGACACGCGTCCGGGCCGCGTCTCCTTGCTG
>JBEBCR010000152.1:0-2806 GCA_041157565.1 Planctomycetota bacterium
TGGCGCTGCGCGAGGCGATGTCGCGCGGCACGAGGTTCCCGAAGCTCGGGTACTTGCGCTCGAGGTAGTAGTCGCGCTCCGACTCGGGGATCTGCTCGGGGCCGCGCGCGTCGCCGGCGCCCGAGGGCACCCACACGCGCCCGTCGTTGCGCAACGACTCGCTCATCAGCGTGAGCTTGCTCTGGTAGTGGCCCGAGACGGGGATGCAGGTCGGGTGGATCTGCGTGAAGCAGGGGTTGGCGAAGAACGCGCCGCGCTTGTGGGCGCGCCACGTCGCGGTCACGTTGCAGTTCTTGGCGTTCGTCGAGAGGTAGAAGACGTTGCCGTAGCCGCCGGTGCACAGGAGCACCACGTCGGCCGCGTACTTCTCGATAGCGCCCGTGGCGAGGTTGCGCGCCACGACGCCGCGCGCGACGCCGTCGACGACGACGAGGTCGAGCATCTCGCGCCGCGGCCGCAGGTCGATGCGCCCGAGTCCCACCTGGCGCGACAGCGCGCTGTAGGCGCCGAGCAGGAGCTGCTGGCCGGTCTGTCCGCGCGCGTAGAACGTGCGGCTGACCTGCGCGCCGCCGAAGCTGCGGTTGGCGAGCAGGCCGCCGTACTCGCGGGCGACGGGCACGCCCTGCGCCACGCACTGGTCGATGATCTGCGTCGAGCACTCCGCCAGGCGATGCACGTTGCTTTCGCGCGCGCGGAAGTCGCCGCCCTTGACCGTGTCGTAGAACAGGCGGAAGACGCTGTCGCCGTCGTTGGGGTAGTTCTTGGCCGCGTTGATTCCGCCTTGCGCGGCGATCGAGTGCGCGCGACGCGGCGAATCGTGGATGCACAGCGTCGTGACCTTGTAGCCCATCTCGGCCAGCGTCGCCGAGGCGGAGCTGCCGGCGAGTCCCGTGCCGACGACCAGCACCTTGAACTTGCGGCGGTTGGCCGGGTTGATCAGCTTCAGGTCGAACTTGTGCTTCGTCCAACGCTCCGCCATCGGGCCGCCGGGGGACTTGGACTGGAGCTTTTGGTGCACGCCCTGCTGGGGGGCTTGGGTCGTTTCCGTGGCCATGTTCGTGGTCCTCCGTTGGTTCTCGCGCGAGGACCGCTCAGGTCATGAAGAGGAAGTACAAGGGGAAGGACATGAAGCCGAGGGCCAGCACGACGGCCAGCCAGCGCAGCTTCTCCCACGTTTCGTCCAGATGGGGGTGCGAGGCGCCCAGCGTCTGGAACACGCTGCGCAGCGCGTGCCACAGGTGGAAGCCCAAGGCCCCCATGCCAACGACGTAGGCCCACGCCAGCCACGGCTGCTGCAGCTCGCGCTTCACCAGCGTGTACAGGTCGTAGTGCGCTCCCGTGGCTTGCGCCGTGGCGTAGCCGGGGTCGGACAGCTTGCCGATGCGGAAGTTCCAGATGTGCAGCAGGATGAACCCGAGCAGGATCAGGCCCGTCCAGATCATCGTCGCCGAGGCGGTCGTCTTGCGGCCCTTGTCGGCCTGCACCGCGTAGCGGCTTTCGCGCGCCTTCTTGTTCTCGAGCGTGACGCGCACGGCGAGTCCGATGTGCACGAGGAAGAGCACCACGAGTCCCGCTTCCGCCAGCGGCAGGAGCGGGTTGGTCTCCAGGAGGTGCGCGTAGGCGTTGAAGCTCTCGGCGTCCTTGTAGACGATCAGGTTGCCGGCGAGGTGGGCGACGAGGAACAGGACCAGGAACAGTCCCGTGATCGCCGTGAGGTACTTCTTGCCCAGCGAGGACGAGAGGATCTTCTGCAGCCAGGTCGGCATCGAGTGGTGCACCTGTGGAGGGGGGGATGCCTCCCCCGCCAGCTTGGCGCGCAAGCATGGCGAGGAGGGATTTCAGCCAGAGTAGAGGACGCGCGCGCGCGTTGTCCACCGGCGATTCCGCCACTCGGCGCGGCTCGCGCCGGCAAGTCGATCAGGCGACGGGCGCCTCCAGAGGCGCGCTTGAGTTGTTGGACGGAAAGCCCTTCGGGCCCTTGCCCGGGCCGGCCTGCGGACCGCCGTGCGGCCCACCCGGACCGATGGCGCCCGGAGGCAGCTGCGACTCCATCGTCTTGCGCAGCTCGACGAGGCTCTCGCCGAAGTGGAACGCCAGCCAGACGAACTGGCAGTCGATGTTGTCGACGGGGTCGTCGACCTCGAAGGCCGCCTTGCAGGTCAGGTCGCAGGGCCTCGCCTGGTTGAGGAAGCAGAACTTCTTGGCCATCGCGCGCGCTTCGTTTCTCCGTGGTTCGTGCGGTCGTTCGCGGTCGCGGTGGCCTTCAGCCGCCGGCGCGCCGCATCAGGACGGTCCAGTCGCCTTCGAGGACGGTTTCCCCGCGGCGATCCTTGAGCGTCAGCCGCAGGTCGACCCGGCCGCGGCGCGGATGCGGCTCGCCCTCGCGGTCGACGACTTCCAAAGTCAGACGGAGCTCCTCGGGCGGCGCCACCGGCTTCAGGTAGCGAGCCGACGTGCGCTCGATGGCGACGATCGTGCCCGTGAACCAGCCCGTGCGCCAAGCCAGGCCCGCGGCCAGCGACTGCACCAAGGCGCCGTGGGCGATGCGCTTGCGGAAGGGGGTGCGGGCGGCGTGTTCGGCGTCCAGGTGCAGCGGGTTGTCGTCGCCCGTCAGGCGCGCGAACTCGTCGACCATCGCCTGGTCCAGCTCGATGGTTGGCGAGTCGACGCGCAGCCCCGGGACGAGCTCGTCGTAGGTCAGGGGGGGGGCGCTTTGGGCTTTCGCGGACATCGGATCCACTGGTCGGAGGCGCACGGTAGCACATGGGCTTTGGCCGCCGGGCTGAGGCTGGCACCCAATGGGCGC
>JBEBCR010000153.1:0-20692 GCA_041157565.1 Planctomycetota bacterium
CAGTCTACGAACCGCGACGCCCTCTCCGCCACGGCGGGCGCGGCGACGGAACCAGTCCCCCGCGCCGATCCGCGCAGGAGGGTGGCCCAGTTGGCTGGTGGGAGACGCCCGGGATCGCGCGGAGAGGCCACGGCGAGCCCCAAGGCGCCCAAGAGGAAGACTCTGGGCGGCCGGGGAGGCCAGCGGGCCGCCACCAACAGCCAACTGGGCCACCCTCATTCGCGCAGGCGCGGCTGCTCAGGGTTCGCGGGCGAGCAGGCGCGCCGCCGACTCGACCAGCCCCAGCAAGCGCGCCTCGACCAGCGGCTCTTGCGGGTCGTTGTGGATGCCCACCAGCGCCCACCACCGTCCGCGGCCGTCCTCCAGCAGGAAGGCCAGGCACAACACCCCCGGCTCCGAACCGCCCTTGTAGCCGCACCACGCGTGGCGCGCGGCGACCCCCGGGAGGCCGGGATTGACCGCCAGGATGGCTCGCAACGGGGCCGCCGGCCCCGTTGCGGTGGCGCGCCGCAGCCAATCGAGCGTGCGCGCCAACTCGCGCGCCGAGGCGAACCACTCGACCGAGTCGATGCGCGTCGGACGCGACAAGCGCCCGAGGTCGAGGCGCTCGCGCGGCAGCGGCGAAGCGGCCCACGCCGCCAGGCGCGCCCGGCGCGCGGCGGGGTCGAGCCGTTCCCAGGGCGGATCCTCGGCCGGGCCGCACTTGATGCGGAACATCTCGCCGCTCGAGAGCAGCGGCTGGTTGCGCGCCGCGGAGGCGAGGCCCATCGGCTCGAGCATCGCTTCCACGCGCGCGCGCCCAAGCACGTGGAGCAGGTGGTCCGTGGCGGTGTTGTCGCTCTCGCTGATCATCGCCGTGGCGAGGCCGAAGAGAGTCGTCGGCGCGCCGTCGGGCCAATCCTGCAGGCGGCCCGAGGGCGGCGCCTTCCAGCGCGGGTCGAGCCGCACCACCTCCGCCCCCGAAAGCCGGCCGGCGCGCGCCTCGTCGACCAGGGCGCCGAGGATCCACAGCTTGAAGGCCGAGCCGATGGCCAGCGGCTCGTCGACCAGGCCGGCGGCGCGCGATGGTCCGGCGCTCTTGTCAAGGACACTTGACGCATCCCCGGGCGCGGCGGGCTTGGGCGGCGCGTCGAGCCGGGAGGCGAAGATGGCGGCCCGGCCCGGCAAGGCGCGCGCCGCGGCGTCGAGCGCGCCCCAGTCGTCGTGCACTTCCTGCGGCGCGGAGAAGTGCAGTCCCGAGATCCGGTGCGGAGCCGCGGGCGAGAGCGTGATGGTCGCCACCAGCGCGCGTCCGCGCTCGAGCAGGAACTCGTAGCGCCCCGACCATGGCCCGTCGCGGCGCAGCGCCGAGATCTCCACCACCGCGCCCGCCTGGCGGTGGATCCCCTTCGCCAACGAGGCGAGGCGCTTGGCCGGCACGGCGACGAGGAACCCGTCCTCGAAGGCCGCGGCCTCGACGCGCGGCTCCTCGGCCACCAGTTCCGCCACGAGGCGCGAACGCGACAGGAGCGGATCCTCCACGGCGCGCTCCGCCTGGGCACGGTGCTCCGACCGCGGGAGCGCGGAGGCGGGGCAGGCCGCGCAGGCGAGCGCCAGCAGGAAGGAAGTTCCACCGAAGGGCGCGATCCCGTGCATGGCGTCCAGCCTAGCGCCGCGCGGAGGAGTAGCGTTCGGTGTCCCATGCTCCCCCTGCTCCACTGCGCGGCGCTGCTCCTGTCGGTCGCCTCGGCCGATCCCGTGTCCACCTCCCGGCGCGCGGATGGCCTGGCGCGTCCGGCCTGGCTCGGCGGCGAACAGCTGCTCGACGCCTCGGCCCAGCTCGAGGAGGCGCGCGCGCTCGCGAGGCGCGGCGACGCCGAGTCGGAGCTGCGCGCGTGGGAGCGCCTGCTCGATCGCTGCGAGGCGCCGCGCGAGGCCCGAAGCGAGGCGATGGCGCGCGTCGGCGAACTGCGGCGGCGCGTGGGCCCGGCGCACGCGGATCCGCGCGACGCGAAGGGCTGGCGCGCGCTGGTCGTCGTGCTGAGGCGCGTCGAGTGCGACTACACCGACCTCGCCGGGCGCAAGCAGTCGTTCGCCGCCACGATGGGCGAGGACGACCTGCGCGGCATCCGCTTGTCGATGGAGTCCCTCGCCGACCACGTGCGGCAGGGCACCGGCGGCGTGCGCAGGCTCGACTGCGAGTGGCGCATCGTCGACGAGCCGCAGCGGCGCTGGTCGGGCGACGCGCAGGACGGGTTCTGGATCGCGCCGTGGGACGTGCAGGAGGCGCTGGCGCCGCTGGCGGCCGAAGCGCCCTGGGAGTCGATCTTCGTCTACGCCAAGTACGCCGAGGGCGGACGCGCGCTGCCGCGCGCCTACGCCGGCTGCACCTACGGCGCCGACCTGGGGCTCGGCGGCGCGGGCTGGACGCACATGAGCTGGACGCCGGATGCGCGCGCCGACGGCGAGATCGAGCTGCACGAGTGGCTGCACCAGGCCGACTGGGCCTTCGCGCGGCGCTGCGGGTATCCCGACTCGTTCGTGCCCGACCCGGACGAGTCGCTGCCGCATGGCGTGCGCTCGGGGCAGAAGGGCATCGACTGGTGCCTGGGCGCGATGCGCGGACAGGTGACGCGCGGCATGTGGCACGAGTTGTCGCTGCGCGATCCGCTGCCGAACCCGTTCGCGCGCCGTTCGATCGCGCGCTTCAAGCACCTCGGGCCGTTCCCCGCCAGGGACGCGCGCGAGGCGCACGCCAAGTCCTTCCTCGCCGAGGACGCGCTGACGCTGCGCGGCCGCCCTGAAGGCGCGCCCTCGGCGTGGCGCGAGCTGGATCTCTCGCGCTCCGCGCTGCCGTCCGCGCAGGGCGTGGCGGCGCACTACCTCGGCACGCACCTCGAGAGCGACGAGGAGCGCCAGGCCATGCTGTTCCTGTCGTGCGACGCGCCCGTCAGGATCTGGCTCGACGGGGTGGAGTTGGCCGCGCGCGAGCGCGGCGCGCGCGACGAGTGGCTGCCGCTGCGCCTCGCGCGCGGCGAGAACCGACTGCTCGTCAAGGTCGTCGCCGGCGGCGCGTCGCCGCGCCTTGTGCTGCGCCTGGCCGACGGGGCCGGATCGCCCATCTCCGGCGTCGCCGCGCGCGTCGACTGAGCCTGCGGGGCCCTAGCGCGAGAAGAGGAAGTCCGACTCCTCGGACCACGACAGGAAGCGCTGCAGCGGCACGAGGCGCAGCGCCTCGTCCACCAGGCGTCCGGGCAGGTCGGGCGCGAAGAGGTGCTCCCGCGCGCGCGGCGGCGCGGGGACGCGCTGCTCGACCGACAAGGCGTGCTCGGCGGGCTTGTAGTACTTGAGGAACTGCTCGAGCTGCACGACGCCGAGCTTGCCGCAGGTCCATTCGCCCTTCCAATCGGCGAGGCGCAGCGTGAAGCCCTCGAGCTGGTTCAGCTGGTCCCTCCACGGGCCGAGCCCCTCGCGCTCGACGCGGTTGACGAGGTTCGTCCCGTCGAACCAGGCGTCGGCGTGGACGCGCAACGAGACCTCGACGCACTCGGCCTCGAGCGCCAGGCACAGGTAGGCGTTGCGGTAGGCCGCGTCCAGGTCCTTGGCGAGGTCGGCGCCCAGCACGGACTTGAGCTTCTTCTTGGCCAGCTTGTCGCGCATGGCGTAGCCCCATAGGCGGCGCACCTGCATGCCGTTGAAGACGCTGGGCGAGTGCAGGCTCGAGCGCGCCTCCAGGCCGACGCCCAGCTCCTTGGCGCGCGCCACGAGCACCTTGGTCGCCGACAGGAGCTTGCGCCGCGCGACGAGGCGGCGGTCGTCGTACTGCGGGTCGCGGCACAAGCCGGTCGACAAGCAGTGGAAGTCGCCCTCCTCGAACGGCGCGAGCTCCGCCCGCGCTTCCGGTTCGCCGTCCTTCTTCGTCGTCGCCATCCCGAGGCCAGCTCCTCTCGTCGTGGGCGCCGCGTCGAGCGCCCGTTTTCCCCCGCCGACTGTGGCGGGGCGCTCGCGCGCGAGACTAGCATCAGCGACGCAGTGCGCTTCGCCCACTTCGAGTTCGACCCCGCCGCCGACAAGCTCGGCGAGGGTCCGCAGTCGGAGGTCTTCCGCGCCGTCGACACGCGCCTCGGGCGCGTCGTGGCGCTGAAGATCCTGCGCGCCCACGTCGAGATCGACCCGGCCGCCGACGACCGCTTCCTGCGCGAGGCGCGCCAGACCTCGAGCCTCAAGCACCAGAACATCGCGGTCGTGTACGAGTACGGGCACGACCACGGCACGTCCTACATCGCCATGGAGCACCTCGAGGGCCGCACCCTCGACAAGATCCTCAAGGAGCAGCAGCTCGGCCTCGAGGAGGGCGTGCGCATCGCGCAAGGGGTGTGCTCGGCGCTGGCGCACGTGCACGAGAAGGGCATCGTCCACCGCGACCTGAAGCCCGGCAACATCATGGTGCTGGCGGACGGAGGCGTGAAGCTGCTGGACTTCGGCATCGCGCGCGCCAAGGACGAGCTGCGCATCACGCAGCAAGGGATGCTCGTCGGCACCGTGCTGTACATGGCGCCGGAGCAGGTGCGCGGCCAGGACGTCACCACCGCCACCGACGTGTTCTCGCTGGGCGCGGTGCTGTACCACGCCTGGACCGGGCAGCTGCCCTTCCCCGGCCGCAGCTTCCCCGAGGTCTACATGGCGATCCTCGAGGCGCGGCCGCGGCGGCCCTCGGAGGCGCGACCGGGCCTGCCGGCGCCGCTCGAGCAGTTCCTGCTGCGCTGCATGGCGCCGGAGGCGTCCGAGCGCCACGCCGACGCGCGCGCGGCGCTGGCGGCGCTCAACGCGGCGGCCGACATGGTGCTGGGCGGCGAGTCGGGTGGAGCCACGAGCCTAGGCAGCCTGAGGATCCAGCCCTGCGAGCTCGTCGGCGAGCGCACGGGCGCGGCCGAGGCGTTCGCGGCCGCGCTGCGCGCCGACCTCGCCTCCGAGCTGGAGCGCCTCAAGGGCCTCGTGGTGGAGAAGTCCGCCGACGCGCCCGCCGACCACGAACTGGCGCTGGCGCTCGAATTGTCCTCGTCCGCCGGCGCGTGCGAGTGGACCCTCGCCACGCGCACCGCCGCGGGAGTGGAGCGCCACTCCGAGCGCGTCGAATACCGCTCGGCGGACGAGTGGGAGCTGCAAGGCGGACTGGCTCGGCTCGTGGCGCGCGGCGCGAAGAAGCGGCTGCAGGAGGTCTCGCTGCTGCCCGCCGCGCCGGTGCGCGACGCGGCCGCGTCGGTGCGCCACGCCAAGCACGCGCACAACCTGCTGCACCGCGGCACGACCAAGCACCTCATGGCGGCCATCAGCTCGTTCCGACGGGCGATGGAAGCCGACCCGACCAGCGCGCTGGCCTGCGCCGGCATGGCGGAGGCGCTGGTGCGCAAGTACCTGTACTGGGACGGCGAGGAGGCCTTCCTCGACGAGGCGCGCGGCCAGGCGGCCAAGGCGCTGAAGCTCGATCCGCGCTGCGCCGAGGCGCACACCTCGCTGGGCTTCGCCTGGCACTTGTCGGGGCACCACGCCGACGCCGAGCGCGAGTACCGCGCGGCCATCGAGCTCGACCGCAGCGAATGGCTCGCGCACCGGCTGCTGGGCGCGCTGCTCTTGAGGCGCGGCAACTACAAGAGCGCGGCCTCGTTCCTGCGCGTGGCCATCGCGCAGAAGCCGGCGCACATCGGCTCGTACGACCACCTCCACATGGCGCTGCAGCGACTCGACCGCTACGAGGAGGCGATCGAGACCGCCGACGAGGGCATCGCCGCGGCCAAGAAGCACCTCGCGCTCGCCCCCGACGACCAGGAGGCGCGCCTGTCGATGGCGCTGCTCTTCGCGAGGATCGGCGCGCACGACGCGGCGCGCGAGGCGGTGGCGGCCGCGCGCGAGCTCTATCCCAAGGACGGCTACACCTCGTTCCAGTCGGCCTGCGCGCTGGCGGTGCTCGGCGACCTGGAGGAGGCCTTGGCGGCGCTGGTGCAGGCGCAGGAGCGCGGCTACTTCGTGCGCAGCGAGCTGTACGGCAACGCCGACCTCGAGGTCCTGCGCGGCATGCCCGGCTTCCAGAAGCTGGTCGAGTAGCGCGCCGCGACCGGCGAAACGAGACTGGCGCGCCGCCGAGCGACGCGCCAGCAGGTTGGGCGCGACGACGCGCCCCGGGCGCGCGCGAGGGCGCGCTCAGCGGCGGACGGACTTCTTCGCCGCCTTCTTGGCGGCCTTCTTGGCGGCCGGCTTCCTGGCCGCGGCCTTCTGCGGCGCGGGGAAGACGGCTTCCAGCGTCGCGCCCAGCGCGTCGGCGACCCGGTAGGCGAGGCTCAGGCGCGGCTCGTGGGCGCCGCGCTCGAGGGCGTGGATCGACTGGCGGGAGACCCCGGCGGCCTTGGCGAGGTCGGACTGGGACATGCCGCGCGCTTCGCGCGTGCGTTCGACGTTGTTCTTCATGGGGCGGAACATTTCGCCGCCGCGCGCGGGCCGCGTCAAGTGGTCCTGACCGTCAAATTCGTGTGACAACCCCCGTCCGCGCGCCCTTCCCGGCCCGGGGAAGCGACCACCGCGGCGTCGGCCGCGACCGCGCAGGGTGCCATCGCGTGGCGCCAAGGCGGCCGCCGTGTACCTTGTCCGGCCGGCGCGGAGCCATCCCGCCGCCGCCCCATGCCCCGCAGACTGGTCGTGTTCGACACGGAGACCGCCAACGGCGGCCTCGCCATGCACTTGCTCGAGCTCGGCGCCGTGGCGGTCGAGGACGGCGAGGTCGTCGACCACTTCCAGAGCCTCGTGCGCCCCGAGATCCCCATCGACGCGCGCGCCAGCGAGGTGCACGGCATCGTCGACGCCGACGTGGTCGACGCGGAGCCCGCCTCGGCCGTCGTGCCGCGCTTCCTCGAGTGGATCGGCGACTGCTGGCTCGCGGCGCACAACGCGCCCTTCGACGTGGGCGTGCTGGGCTACGAGGCGGCGCGCCACGGCTTCGCGCTGCCGGCGCTGCCCGTGATCGACACGCTCAAGCTCGCGCGCCGCCACATCGGCGAGTCCAGCGACCACAAGCTCGAGACGCTCGTGCAGCACCTCGAGCTCGACATCGTCGAGCACCACCGCGCGCTGTCCGACGCCACCGCGGCGTGGCTGGTGGTCGAGGAGTGCCTCGCCCGCCGCGCCGCCGAACCGGACGCGCCCGCCGGCGAGTCGCTGTGGGCCGAGTTCCTGCACCACGGCGCGTCGCGCCGCGACCTGGCGCAGGGGCTGCCGCGCGCGCCGCGCCTGTCGCCGCGCCTGCGGCCGCTGGAGGCCGCCTGCCGCGCGCGCACCGAGGTCGTGCTGCACTACGGCGAACTCGAAGGCGGACTCGCCGCGTTGCGCGTCCTGCCGCGCATCCTGTACGAGTCGGGCGAGAAGGGCTACCTCGAGGCGGAGTGCCTGCGCTCGGGCACGCTGAAGACCTACCGCCTGGATCGGGTGCGTCGAGTCGAGGACTAGTGCCTCGCGCGTCCGCGGCCTCGCCGGCTCCGGACCGCCCCTAGCGACCCCGTAAAGGCACACTTCGCGGCCCTTGGTTGTGCATTCGCGATGTTGTGCCTAAGTTGGTGCGCCCACATTGCGCCCCGGGCGCCCCACATGACAGCCAAGCAGATCCGCAACATCGCCATCGTCGCCCACGTCGACCATGGCAAGACCACGCTCGTCGACAGCCTCTTCCGCTTCGCCGGCACCTTCAGGAAGAACCAGCAGGTGCAGGAGCGTGCGATGGACAGCGACGCGCAGGAGCGCGAGCGCGGCATCACCATCCTCGCCAAGAACACCGCGGTGGACTACCGCGGCTGGCGCGTCAACATCGTCGACACGCCCGGGCACGCCGACTTCGGCGGCCAGGTCGAGCGCACGCTGCGCATGGCCGACGCGGTCCTGCTGCTCGTCGACGCCGCCGAGGGCCCGATGCCCCAGACGCGCTTCGTGCTGCGCAAGGCGTTCGAGAACGGCCTGAAGGCGATGGTCATGATCAACAAGATCGACCGTCCCGACGCGCGCGTGGCGGCGGTGCTCGACATGGTGCTCGAGCTCTTCATCGAGCTCGGCGCCAGCGACGAGCAGCTCGACTTCCCGGTCGTGTACGGATCCGGCCGCGACGGCTACGCCAAGAAGTCGCTGGCCGACGAGAACAAGGACATGGAGCCCTTGTTCGACATGATCCTCGAGCACGCGCCGCAGCCGCCGACGGACGACGACGCGCCGCTGCAGTTCCAGGCGGCGACCTTGGACCACGACGACTTCCTCGGCCGCATCGCCATCGGGCGCGTGCGCCGCGGGACGCTCAGGAACGGCGCGCGCGTCGCCGTGTGCCACCCCGACCGCGCCAAGACGCCGACGGCCCCCATCAAGGGCCTGTTCCGCTACGAGGGCCTGACGCGCGTGCCGGTCGAGTCCGTGGGCGCGGGCGACATCGCCGTGGTCGCGGGCATCGAGGAGCTGACGATCGGCGACACGCTGTGCCCGCCGGACCAGCAGGAGCCGCTGCCGGCGATCAAGCTCGACGAGCCGACCATCTCGATGGAGTTCTTCGTGTCGAACTCCCCCTTCGCCGGGCAGGAGGGCGACTTCGTCACCAGCCGCCAGATCCTCGCGCGCCTCGAGCGCGCCGCGCTGCGCGACGTGGCCCTGCAGCTCGTGAACAACGAAAGCAGCGAAGGCTGCTACGAGATGAAGGGCCGCGGCGTCATGCACCTCGGCGTGCTGATCGAGAACATGCGCCGCGAGGGCTACGAGTTCAGCGTCGGCAAGCCGCGCGTCATCCTCAAGAAGGTGGACGGCGCCTGGTGCGAACCGTACGAGCGCACCGTGGTCGAGGTGCCCAGCGAGCACGCCGGCCGCATCATCGAGTACTTCGGCCGCCGGCGCGGCGAGATGACGCACATGGAGCCGTTCGGCGACACGTCGACGCGCCTCGAGTTCCTCGTGCCTTCGCGCGGCCTGATCGGCGCGCGCACGGCGCTGATGACCCTGTCGCAGGGCATGGCCATCCTGAGCCACGTGTTCGAGTGCTGGCGTCCGGACGGCGGACCGCTGCCGCTGCGCATCAACGGCGTGCTGATCGCCGACCGCGCGGGCGAGGCCATCCCCTACGCGCTGTTCGGCCTGCTCGACCGCGGCACGTTCTTCGTCGAACCGGGCACGCCGGTCTACGAAGGGATGATCATCGGCGAACACAGCAAGGACAACGACCTCGGCGTCAACGTCTGCCGCGAGAAGAAGCTGACCAACATCCGCTCGGCCGGCAAGGACGACAACGTCAAGCTGCCGCCGCCGCACGTGATGTCGCTCGAGGAGTCGCTCGAGTACCTCGAGGACGACGAGCTGCTCGAGGTGACGCCGAAGAACCTGCGGCTGCGCAAGCGCATCCTGCAGGAGGTCGAGCGCCGCAAGCAGACCCGCAAGGAAGCCAAGGCGGTCCGCGCGGACTGACGCGCCGCCGGGAGGATCCTCGCGCCGGGGGCGCGCTCCGCCCGGCGCGGAGCGCGCCCCCGCGCCTTCCCGACCTAGGGCGCCTGCGTTCGGACTTCGGCTCCGAGGCTCGCCAGCAGTTCGCGCGCCCCCTCGGCGCCGAGCAGTTCGACGATCGTCGCCAGCGCGTCCGCGTCCGCGCCCGTCGGAGCCACCACGGTGGCGCGGCGCGTGTCGGCCAGCGCCCGGCCATCCAACGGGCGCACGATGTGCGACAAGCGCCGGCCGTCGACGACGAAGCCCTGCGCGTCGTCGCCCGAGGTGGCGACGCCTTGGTGCGCCACGACGAGGCGCGCGTCCTCGGCCAGCGCGCCGTCGCCGGCGCTGACGATCCAACCCGCGCGGCCGGGCGGAGGCGCGGAGCACGCGAGGTCGCCGCCGATCTCGACCAGCGCGCTGGCGACGCCATGCAGCTCCAAGGTCTCCAAGGCGCGATCGCAGGCCCAACCCTTGCCGATGGCGCCGAAGTCGAGGCGCACTCCCGGCGTCGACAGCTCGATCCTTCCATCGGCATGCAGCGTCAGGTGCCGCGTGCCGACGAGGGCGCGCGCCTCGGCCAGTTCCTCCTCGCTCGGGGCCCGCCCGTCGGCGCGCGCGCGTCGCCACAGGCGCGTCAACGCGCCCACCGTCGGATCGAAGGCGCCCTGCGTGGCGCGCGAAAGCTCGACGGCGCGCTCGAGGGCTCCGCGCAGGTCCGCGCTCGCCGCTTGCGGACCCGCGCCCGCCGCGCGCTGCAGCCGCGCCACCTCGCCGTCGTCGCGCCAATCGGACAAGGCCTGCTCGACGGCCTCGATGCGCTCGAAGGCGGCCTCGGCGGCGCGCGTTGCCGCGTCCTCGTCGCGCGCGTAGAGTACGATGCGCGCTTCGCAGCCCATCGCGTGGCGCGAGTACTCGTGCCGCGCCTGCGCCGACGTCGTGCGGCAGGCGGCGAGCGCCCACGCGATGGCGAGCGACACGCACGCCACGCCGACCATGCGCCAACTCGAAGCCACGCGCGTCCTCGCCACGCCCTGCATTCTAGGCCTGCTCGCCGCCTGCGGCAGCACGCGCCAGGACCACTCGCCGCGAGCCGCGTCGACGGACGAGGCGCCCGCCGCGGCCGCGCGCACCGAGGAGGCGCCCAGCCCCTTCGACGTCGCCGTTCCCGGCTGCACGCACAAGCTGTCGCTCCGGCCCGTCGCCGGCGCCAAGGTCGCCGTGGCCGACGGCAAGGGCGGCGTGGCCGAGGTCGAGGTCGCGCCGTTCTGGATCGCCTCGCTGGAGACGACCTGGGACATGTACGACGCCTTCGTGTTCGCCATGGACCGCGCCGAGGGCGCGACCGACGAGCCCGACGCCTACGCTCGCCCGAGCAAGCCGTACATCCTCATGGACCGCGGCTTCGGCCACAAGGACTACCCGGTGATCAGCGTGTCGCCCAAGGGCGCGGGCGAGTTCTGCAAGTGGCTCTCGACGAAGACCGGCTTGCGCTTCCGCCTGCCCAGCGAAGCCGAGTGGCAGCACGCCGCGCGCGGGGACCAGCCGGGCGAGTGGGGCTTCGCCGGCGGGGAGGCCGCGCTCGGCGGCCACGCGTGGCACGCGGGCAACTCGATGGACGACGAGGACATGCGCCTCGAGACGCGCGCGGTCGGCCTCAAGGCCGCCAACGCGCATGGTCTATTCGACATGCACGGCAACGCCGCGGAGTGGACCCTCGCGCTCGACGGCGCCTTCGTGGCCAAGGGCGGCTCGTTCAAGGAGAAGGCCGCCGCGCTGCAGCTGTCCGCGCGCCGTCCGTTGGACGCGTCGCTGAACGCCACCGATCCGCAGATCCCCAAGAGCGTGTGGTGGCTGGCCGACGGCGGCTTCGTCGGTTTCCGCGTCGTGTGCGAGGCCCCGGCGGCCTCGCGCTGACGACGCTGGACGCCCGCCGCTCACGGCGCGCGCAGCGGGCCCAAGGCCTCGAGCCACGCCTCGCGCGAGCCGTGGCGCAGCACGAGGCGCTCTTCCAGCCGCGCCAGCGCCGCGTGCAGGCGCGTGCGCGCCTCGGCCTCGTCGCAGCCCATGGCTTGCGCGACGCGGCCGAGCCCGGCGCCGCGCAGGTAGCGCAGCAGCAGCACGCCGCGCGCGGGCTCGTCGAGCGACAACACGAGCTCGGCCAGCTCGCGCGCCGCTCGCGCCTCGGCCAGCACGAGGCGCGCGCCAGCCTCGGCGTCGTCCTTCGCAAGCGCTCCCTCCGGCGCGCCGCGCGCCAGCCTGCGCGCCAGCGGCCTGAGCCAACTCGCGCGCCGCAGCAACGTCGCGAGGTCGGGGGTGCGCGATGGTCGACGGTCCGTCATGCCCGCGTAGCGCCGCGTCGCGCCCGCGTGGTTCACTCCGCGCCGGATTCGCGGCGACGCTACCAGCGCAGGCGCGTCACTCCGTCCGGGGAGAAGTCCATGCGCCGCCGGCCGATCTCCAATCCGTTGGAGCGCAGGACCGCCGTGGCGGCCGTCTCGACCAGCTCGACCATGGCGAAGGAACCGCCGTCGCGCGGCAAGGACCGCGTGCGCACCGGCCCCATCGGCAGCCAGGCGACGAACTCCAGTTCCGCGCCGTCCGGCCCGAGGAAGCGCAGTTCGTCGACGCTGCCGTCCTCGACGGCGACGTCGACCCGCAGCTCGCGCACGCGCAGCAGCTCGATCTCGCCCGCGAGCTCGGCGGGCACGGCGACGGGGACGGCGACGAAGCCCACGCCCTCGGCCGACAAGCGCGCGCCTTGGCGCGGCACGCGCGCGAGGACGCAGCGCCCCTCGGCGTCGCTCGTCGCCTCGGCGAGCGGCAGGAGCTCCAGGCGACGCGCGTCGCGGCGCCGCTCGGCGTGCAGCAGCACCTTGACGCCGGCGAGCGGCGCGCCGCCGGCGTCGACGACGCGGCAACTCACCCGCGCGTGCCAGTCGTGCCGGCCGCCGCGCAGCTCGACGCCCGTGGTCCCGGCCGGCACCGCGCGCGACAGCGCCACCACGCCCGACTCGTCCCACGACACGAGGTCGTAGGGCTTGTCGCGCAAGCCGTCGAGGACGAACTCGCCGTCCTTGTTCGTGCGCACCACGGGCACCTTGCGCCCGACGGACAGGTGCTCGGCTTCGAGCTCGGACAAGCCGCACTTCAGCCCGTCCAGCAACGCGACCTGGACGCGCGCGCGCGGCGCGCCGGACTCGTCGAGCACGCGGCCCCGGATCGACAAGGCGCGCGGACCGAGCCGGAGCTCGAGCGGCCGCGCGGCGGCGCCGGACTCCACCTGCACGTCCTCGAGGAAGGCGGCCTGCCGGCCCTTCTTCCACGCCACGAGCCGCGTGGGACCGAGCTGCGGCGCGACGGGCAGCACGAACGCCCCGTCGTCGTCTACCTTGGCGCGCGTGTCGCCCCAGGCCACCTCGGCTCCGGCGGCGGGCGAGCCATCCGCCTCGAGCACGCGACCGGCGAGCGCGGGGCGCTCGATCGCTTCGCCCGGCCGCAGCACGATGCGCAGGTCGACCATCGAGGCGCTCGGCACGGGCAAGGCCGGCGCGAAGAGCGTCCCGGCCGAGGCGCGCCAATGCGCGTTGGCGAGCACCGGCGCGAGCAGCGTGAAGCGGCCTTCTTCGTCGGACCTGCGCGCGAGGTCGCGCTGCTTCAGCGTGTCGATGTCGAAGGCGAGATCGCGCAGGCTGGCGAGGTGCACTCCCGCGTCGACGAGGCCCTCGCGCACCGGGGCTCCGTCGCCATCGACGAGCACGCCCGCCAGCAGCACGGCCGGTGCGACGACGAGCGTCCAATCCGCCGAGCGGTACCTGCCCAGCTCCCCCACCACGATCCACCGCGCCTCGTCCGGGGCGGGCGCCTCGAGCGCGAAGCGCCAGTCGGCGTTGGGGACCATGGCCTCGAAGCGCCCGTCGGCTCCGCTGGTCGCGCGCGGATCGGGCGGCGGCAGGCCGAGCACGGCCTCGCGCACGTCGGGCTCGTCGACGTAGGCGAGCAGCAGCATCGACAAGGCCAAGGGATCGTCGCGCAGCTTGGCGAGCCGCTCTGGTTCGATGGGCTCGCTCCTCGAGCGGGAATGCAGCACGCCGTCGACGAAGCGCGGCCGCGGACCGGATTCGTGCGGCCCCGGGGTCCAGCGCACGCGCAGACCGGCGACGGGCGTGCCGTCGTGCCGCACGAACCTGCCGCCGACGGGCGCGTGCAGGCCCTCCGCGCTCTTCGGCAGCGCCTCGGCGACGGAGGCGACGCTCGAACGCTCGCCGGCGCGGGGCGCGGACTCGATGGGCGGCTCGTCCACGCCGCGCGCGGGATCCGCGACGGCCTCCGCCTCCACGGCGACGAGCGCGGCCGGGCCGGACGGATCCTCGCCGCGCGCGGACCAGGCGATCGCGCCCGCGATGGCCAGAAGGGCCGCGGCGGAAGCCGGGATCCAGGTCGACCAGCCGAGGCTCGTGGGCGCGACGGCGGAGGTGGCCAAGGTCGCCAAGTCGCGCGCCAAGGGCGCGTAGAGCGCCACCCACGCCTCGCGACCACCATGCTTGGAGTCGAGCCGCTCGCGCAGGCGCTCGACGCCGCGACGCAGTTGGGTGCGCACCGTCTCGTGCGGCACGCCACGCGCCGCGGCGATGTCCTCGCTCGCCATGCCGCGCCAGTAGCGCAGCAGCAGCACCGTGCGGTAGGGCTCGGGCAGTTCGAGCACCTCGCCCGCCAAGGTGCGCGACAGCTCGGCCTCGAGCACCAGTTCGCTGGTGTCCGGCAAGGCCTCGGCGCGGGCCGCGGCCAGTTCGCGGCGAGCGCGCCGCGCGCGCGCGCGACCGAGCGAGCGCGCCACGTTGCGCGCCACCGCCGCCAGCCAGCCGCGCGGGTTGGCATGGTCTCGGGGCGGCGCCTCCAAGGCCTGCCTCCAGACCTCCTGCTCGACGTCGTCGGCGCTCGAGGGGTCCGCGACCAGGCGCCGCGCGAGGGCGCGCAGCCAATCCGCGTGCACGAGCAGGTCGTGGATGCCCTGCTGGCTTGGTACGGAGCGCTGCTCAGCGGGGCTCATGGGGGTGGTTGCATAGTGCCGCGGAATCGGTTCGCGGTTCAGCACAGGCGCTCAATTCAAGCCAGTCACACTTAAATGCTTTTCAATAAACAGTTTACAGCCAATCACTCGGCCTCGTTGAACCCCGCGAATCACCACACCGCCCTCCGCCTCTTACCGTGCCCGCATGGAGACGCTCTTCGGCCTGTGCTTCGTGCTCTGCGCCTCGGCCACCACCGCAGACGCCCAGATCCGCCTGCATCCGCTCTACTCGGACCACGCCGTGCTGCAGCGCGACCGGCCGCTGCCGGTGCGCGGCCACGCCTCGCCGGGCGAGACGGTGCGCGTGCGCCTCGGCGCGCGCGAGGAGACGACCGTGGCGGGCGCGGACGGCGCCTTCCTCGCGGTGCTGGCGCCGCAGCCCATGTCCAAGGAGCCCCTGCTGCTCGAGGTGGAGGCGCCGTCGGGGCGCGCGACGGCGCGCGACATCCTGCTGGGCGACGTGTGGCTGTGCGGCGGGCAGTCGAACATGGAGTGGTCGCTGGCCGGCTGCGGCACGCCCGAGGTCGTCGCCGCCGCCGACCTGCCGCTCGTGCGCCACCACGCGGTCGAAATGCGCTTCGCCGCGGCGCCGCAAGCCAGCATGCGCGGCTCGTGGTCGACCTGCACGCCGGCGACGGCCGGCGGCTTCAGCGCCGTGGGCTTCCACTTCGCCCGCAAGGTCCACGCCGAGACGGGCGTGCCCATCGGCCTGCTGCGCTCGTGCGTCGGCGGCACCAACATCGAGCTGTGGATGTCGCGCGAGACGCTGCTCGGGACGCCCGCGCTCGAACCGTTCGCGCGCGCCATGCGCGAATCGCTCGAGCTGCACCAGCGCGAACTGGCCGCGGCGCTGCCGGGGATCGAGCAGTGGGCCAAGGCCGCGCGCGGCGCGCTGGACGCGGGCGCGCCGCTGCCCGAGGGCCCCGAATGGCCCGAGTTCCCCTTCGGAGAGCGCCTGTTCCGGCCGCGCTGCACCACGCTCTTCAACGGCATGATCGCGCCGCTCGCTCCCTTCGCCCTGCGCGGGGCGCTGTGGTACCAGGGCGAGAGCAACGTCGGCGACGCCGCGGCGTGCGAGCAGTACATCGAGAAGATGAAGGCGCTCGCCGACGAGTGGCGCGCGCTGTTCGGCGATCCGGAGCTCCCCTTCTACTACGTGCAGCTCGCCGCGTGGCGGGCGCCGCACGACGATCCCGGCCGCGTCGACGAGTGGGCGCTCCTGCGCGACGCGCAGCGGCGGGCCATGGCCTCGCCACGCTTCGGCATGGCGAGCGCCATCGACGTCGGCGATGCCGACGACATCCACCCGCGCAACAAGCGCGACGTCGGCGAGCGCCTGGCGCTGTGGGCGCTGGCGCGCCAATACGGCAAGGACGCGCAACCCTGCGGCCCGATGTACCGCGAGGCGCGGCGCGAGGGCGCGCGCCTGCGCGTGCTGTTCGACCACGTGGGAAAGGGGCTCGTCGCGGCGAGCAAGGAAGGACAGGCCGCGCCGCGCATCGAGCCCGAAGGCAAGCTGCGCCGCTTCGCCGTCGCCGGGGCCGACCGGCGCTGGCGCTGGGCCGAGGCCGCGATCGACGGCGAGTCGGTGCTCGTGTCGCACCCGGAGGTGCCCGAGCCCGTGGCCGTGCGCTACGCCTTCGCCATCAACCCGCAGGGCGCCAACCTCTACAACAGGGACGGCCTGCCCGCCTCGCCGTTCAGGAGCGACGACTGGTGAGCGCGGAACGCGGAACACGCGGACGCGCGCTCGGCTAGACTGGCGGCGTGCGCGGCCGCGGACGGCCGCCGCATCCCCTGCCGCGGCGCTGGCGCCGGGCGCGACCATAGGGAACGACCATGACCGAAGCCAACTCCTCCAACTACGCGCGGCGCGACCTGCTCAAGGTGGGCGCGCTGGCCACCGCGACGCTCGCCGCCAACTCCGCGCTGGCGAAGGACCAGGCGCAGCAGGCCCCCGCGGCGCCGACCAAGCCCCAGTTGCCGCCGATCAAGGTCGGCTTGCTTGGCTGCGGCGGTCGCGGCACGGGTGCCGCCTTCGACGCGCTGCAGGCCGACAACGGCGTCGTCATCCACGCCATCGGCGACATCCTCGAGGACCGCGTCGCGGCTTGCCGGAAGAACCTCGAGACCAGCGTCGAGCACGGCGCGCGCGTCAAGATCGACGACCGCCAGTTCGTGGGCTTCGACGCGCTCGAGCGCATGCTCGACTCGGGGATCGAGGTGATCCTGCTGGCGACTCCGCCGGCGTTCCGCCCCACGCAGGTGGTCAAGTCGATCGAGGCCGGCAAGCACGTCTTCGCCGAGAAGCCGTTCGGCGTGGACGTGCCGGGCGCGCTCGAGATCCAGGCCGCCGGCCTCAAGGCGCGCGAGAAGAACCTGTCGCTCATGTCGGGCTTCTGCTGGCGTTCGAGCCTGCCGGAGCGCGCGGCGTACAAGCAGATCCACGACGGCGCCATCGGCGCCATCCGCACCATCTACGCCACCTACAACGGCTCGCCCAACCTGTCCTTCGCGCGCAAGGACGGCCAGACCGACATGGAGTGGCAGGTGCGCAACTGGTTCCACTTCCTGTGGCTGGGCGGCGACCACCTGGTCGAGCAGGCCTGCCACTCGGTCGACAAGCTCAACTGGGCGATGGACAACCAGGCGCCGCTGCGCTGCTGGGCCGTCGGCGGCCGCGCCCAGCGCGGGGACGGCGTCGGCAACATCTACGACCACTTCGGCGTGACGTGGGAGTACAAGGGCGGCGTGCGCGCCTTCCTGCAAGCGCGCCAGTGGGAGAACTGCCCCACCGACAACACGGACTACGTGTATGGCGAGAAGGGCGTCGCGTTCATCAACGGCTGGGGTCCGAGCCACGTGATCAAGGGCGAGAGCGCCAACTGGGTCTACGACGGCCCGACCTCGAACATGTACGTGCACGAGCACGAGGAGATGTTCGCCGGCATCCGCTCGGGCAAGGTCCGCAACGACGCCGAGTGGGCCGTGCAGAGCACGCTGATGGCCATCCAGGGCCGCATCGCCGCCTACACGGGCGAGGTGGTGACGTGGGAGAAGCTGCTCACCTCGACCGAGCGCCTGGGCCCCACCTCTCCGGCGATGGGCCCGGTGCCGACGACTCCGGTGCCGCGTCCGGGCTACACGCGCTTCGCCTGAGCGACGCGCGCTCGATCCGGCGGCGGCGGCGGCGGGGATGCCCGACGTCGCCGCCGCGTCGCTTCCGGCACGGCCCGCGCGCCGGAAGCGCGCGGCGGACTCAGCGCGCGCGGCCGTCGGCGCGCAGGAGCGCCAGGAGCTCGGTGTAGCCGCGCACGGCCACCAGCTTCTCGCGCAGCTCGGGGTCCTTCAGCGTCGAGCCGATGTCGGCGAGGATCTCGAGCTGCGTCGCGGGGTTGTCCTTGGGCGTCAGGATCAGGAAGCAGATGCGCACCGGCTTGTGGTCGGGCGCGTCGAACTCGATGCCGTCGGGCGCGAGGCCGAGCGCCACCACCGGTTGCCGCAGGCCCTCGATGCGCGCGTGCGGCACCGCGATGCCTTCGCCCATCGCGGTCGTGCCCAGCTCCTCGCGCGCCCAGGCGGCCGTGGCGACGAGCTCGTCCTTCAGTCCGCTCGCGCGCGCGGCGGCGGCGGCGAGTTCGCGCACGGCGGCCTCGCGGCCCTTGGCGGCCATGCGCGGCAGGAAGCCGCGGCCCGCGAGGTAGCGCGCGAAGCGCCGCGGCTCGGCGCGGTTGAGCACGCGCCGGATCAGCGGCCCGGCCAGCATCGAGGTGGAGAGCGCCATGACCACCAGCGCCACGAACAGCTCCTCGCCGATCATGCCGAGCTGCAGCGCGGTCAAGGCGAGGATGATCTCCATCGAGCCGCGCGCGTTCATGGCGATGCCCGTGGCGAGCGCCTCGCGCTTGGGCATGCCCGCCACCAGCGCGCCGAAGCCGCAGCCGGCGACCTTCGCCACGCACGCCAGCAGCGTGACGATGGCGCACAGCTGCAGGTCGAAGTTGGCCACGAAGTCGACGCGCAGCCCGACGCCCGCGAAGAACAGCGGGACGAAGAAGGAGCTGACGAAGTCCGTGATCGTGGCGCGCGTGCGCTCGCGCAGGTGGCTCGAGTCGCCCAGCGCGACGCCCGCGAGGAACGCGCCGAAGACGGCGTGCACGCCGGCCCAGTCCGCCACCGCCGCGCCGATCAGCGCGATGCCGATGGAGAACACGAGCACTCCCGCCGGCCAGCTCGTGTGCGCCTGCACGAAGGGCAGCACGCGGTGGATCGCCCAGCGGCCCGCGGTCAAGAACAGCGCCGCGGAGACGACCGTCAGGGCGACGACGACGAACGGCGAGGCCGTGCTGGCGCCGATCAGGCTGAGCACCACGGCGAACAGCAGCCACCCGACGATGTCGTCGAGCACCGCCGCCGCGATGACCGTCATGCCGAAGTCGCTCCTGTACAGGTACAGGTCCATCAGCGTCTTGGCGATCACGGGCAGGGCGCTGATCGACAGCGCCGTGGCGAAGAACAGCGCGAAGAGCCCGGGGCCGAGCCGCCCGTCGTAGCCGACGACGTGCGGCGCGAACGTGGCCACGCCGAAGCCGATGGCGAACGGACCGAGGAGGCCGAACGCGCCCACGTAGCTGAGCGCGCGTCCTTGGCGCAGCACGCGCGACAGGTCGACCTCCATGCCCGCGACGAGCAGGAACAACGCGAGGCCCAGCTGGCGCACGCCGTCGAGCGTGGTCGCGCTCGCGCCGGACTTCGGGAAGAGGAGTTCGAGGCCCTCGGGCCACAAGCGTCCCATCACCGCCGGCCCGAGCAGGATGCCGGCGAACAGCTCGCCCACGACCGAGGGCTGGCCGAGGCGCCGCGCCAGCTCGCCGAAGGTGCGCCCCACGATCAGGAGGATCGCCAGCGCCAGGAACAGGCGCGTCTCCGGCGACATGCCTCCCGATCCGGCCGCGGGCGCGAGCAAGCTCAGGGAGGCGAGGTCGGCGAGCACGGGCGGCTAGGCTAGCCGTGCCGAGGGCGCGGCCACAAGGTGGACGGCGCGCGAACGGCGCGAGGTTCGGGCGGATCGGGCGGCGTATCCGCCGAGCGGCGCTGGAGTCCGAAGCCGACGCAGGCGAGAATGCCGGCCCGATGAGCCAAGAGGACGACCGCTACAGCGCCTGGGAGGAAGAGGACACCGGCCCGACCGTCGAGGACGAGTCGCTCGAGCGCGCGTGGGCCGCGCTCGACGCCGGCGACGCCGAACGCGCGCTGCTCGAGATGCACTCGGTCGATCCCGACTGGCCCGAGCGCTGGGTCCCCGAGGCCATCGCGCGCACGATGGTCGGCGAGCTGCGCGAGGCAGCGGCGGTCCTGGCGCGAGCCAAGGAGGTCGAGGAGCTGCGGGACGATCCCGACCTGCTGTGGGCCGACGGGCTGTTGGCGCTGTCGACGTGGCGCCTGTCCGATTCGCGCGCCGCCTTCGAGCGCCTGGCCGCCGCGGAGGAGTCGACGGCCGTGCTGGACAAGCTGGCGCTGCTCGACGACCTGGCGGGCGAGCACGCGCGCTCCGACGAGCGGCTGGCCCGCGCCCGCGAGCTCGACGCCGCCTTCCCGCTGCCGACGCGCATGGCGCCCGAGGACTTCCTCGAAGTCGTGCGCGAGGCCATCGAGTTCCTGCCCGAGCAGTTCCAGGGCCCGCTGGAGTCGACCGAGGTGATCGTCGAGCCCATGCCGGCCGACTGGATGATCGACCCGCACGATCCGTCCGAGACGCCGCCCGACATCCTCGGCTTGTTCGTCGGCACCTCGGAGATCGAGGGCACGGAGACGCAGGACGCCGCCTTCCCGCGGCGCATCTTCCTGTTCCAGCGCAACCTCGAGCGCGACGCGCAGGCGCGCGAACAGCTGGTCGAGGAGATCCGCAAGACGCTCTTCCACGAGATCGGCCACATGCTGGGCTTCGACGAGGAAGGCGTGGCCCAGATGGGCCTCGAGTGACGACGAGGACGCGCAGGTGGAACGCAGCCAGTACCTGAGGCGCGCCGACGAGTGCCTGGAGCGCGTGGCCAAGTGGCTCGAGCGCTTCGACCCCGACGAGGTGGACTTCTCCACCACCGACGGCGTCGTGACCATCGAGTTCCCCGACCGGGTGCGCTTCGTGCTCAACCG
>JBEBCR010000154.1:0-5516 GCA_041157565.1 Planctomycetota bacterium
CGACGCCTTCGGGCGTCGGCCGCGCCGCTTCCAGGGGGGCGCCTGCCCGATTTCGGGACTATTGCTTCCACGCCGGCTCCTGCCCGGCCCTTGGAGGGTGTGCCTGGTCGTCGCGCCTCCCGCGTCGGCCGTCGCGCCGAACCCTCGGCTCGTTCCCTCCCGAACGGGCAGCCCTTCCATGTCCATCGCCCCCAAGACCCTCGTCGTGGGCGCCGGCATCGCCGGCGCCGCGGCCGCCACCGCGCTGCTCGAACTGGGCTGCGAAGTCGAACTGCGCGAGCGCGCGCTCGAGCCCGAAGGCGGGCACGCGCTGCTCCTCTTGGGCAACGGCCTGCGGGCGCTCGAGGAGCTGGGCCTCCTCGAGGCGGTGCTGGCGCGCGGCGCCCGCATCGAGGGCGCCAGCATCCGCGACGGCGCCGGACGCGCCAGCCACGAGGAGCCGCTGCCGCGCTGCGTCGCCATCGCGCGCGCCGACCTGGCGGAGGCCTTGTCCAGCCGCCTGCGCGAGGCGCGCCTGGTGCGCGGGTCGCGCCTCGTGGAGCTCGTGCTCGACGAGGAGGGCTCCGCGCGCGCCGCGCGCTTCGACGACGGCGCGGAGCTCGAGGTCGACCTCGTCTGCGGTTGCGACGGCGGACGCTCGCTCGTGCGCAAGCACGTGGCGCCCTTCGCGCGGCGCGATCCGGGCCAGGTGCACGAGCTGGTGCTCCTCTTCGACGACCCCGCGCTGGCGCGGCGCCTCGGCTCCACGCTGGCGAAGGCCCACGACCTCGCGCGCGGCCTCGCCGCCGGCCTGTCGCCCGTGGGAGGCGGTCGCGTCGTCCTGTGGCTGCAGTTCGACACGGCGCGCCACATGCCGCGCGGCGACGGAGCGCGCGAGCTGCGCGAGTTCGCCCTCGAGCGCGTCCGGCGCTTCGGCGCCGACTTCGCCGCGGCGGCGTCGGGCGGCGACTTCGGGCGCGCGCACTGGTGGCGCACCTGCGACGCGGCGCCGCTCGCGCGCTTCCACCGCGGCGGCGCGGTGCTGATGGGGGACGCGGCCCACCCGTTCCTGCCCTTCACCAGCCAAGGGGCCAACATGGCGCTCGTCGACGCGCTGCGCCTGCAGCGCGCCTTGCTGCGCGCGCGACGCCTCGAGGACGCCCTGCTGGCCTACGACCGCGCCACGCGCCCCGACGCCGTGGCCCACCACGCGGCGGGACGCGCCCTCGAGCGGCATTTCGTGGCCGGATCGCGCGAGATCGCCACCTTGCCGCGCTCCGAGGCCGTAGGCTGACGGCGGGACGCGCATGTCTTCCACCTTCGGGCACGAACGCATCGACTTCGCGGCGCTCGCGCGCGGCGCCTACAACCTGCGCTGGGCCGAGGTCGAGGAAGGCGTCATCCCGCTCACCGCCGCCGACTCCGACTTCCCCGCGCCGGAGCCGGTGCGCGCGGCGCTGGCGCGCGCGCTGCGCGCGGGCTACCTGAACTACGCGCCCGCCGCGGGCCTGCCGGAGTTCCGCCAGGCGGCCGCCGAGCACTACGCGCGCCGCGACGGCGTCGAGCTCGCGCCCGGCCGCGTCGTGGCCGTCGATTCCGCCGCGTCGGGCATGGCGGCGCTGGCGCGCGCGCACCTCGCGCCAGGCGACGAGATGCTGGTGTGGGATCCGGTCGACTTCCTCTTCGCGCACGCGGCAGAGGCCGCCGGAGCCAAGGCGGTGCGCGTGCCCTTCGCCAAGGAGGGACCGCTCGACTTCGACGCGTGGGAGCGCGCCATCACGCCGCGCACGCGCATGATCGGCGTGTGCCAGCCCCACAACCCGTTCGGCCGCGTGCTGGCGCGAGCCGATCTCGAGCGCATCCTCGACATCGCCGAGCGCCACGACCTGTGGATCATGTCCGACGAGGTCTGGTCGGACATCGTGCACGCGCCGCACCGCCACGTGGCCTTCCTCGCGCTGGGGGAGCGCGCGCGGCGTCGCACGCTCGTCGTGCACGGCTTGTCGAAGAGCTACGGGCTCGCGGGGCTGCGCATCGGGTGCGCGATCCTGCCCGACGAGGAGTCGGCGCGGCGCTTCGTCGAGAAGAGCGGCGCGCTCCACACGAGCTACGGGGCGGCGACGCTGTCGCAGGTCGCCGCCGTCTCCGCGTGGAAGGAGTGCGGCGAGTGGTTGGCGGAGTGGGTGCGCCACCTCGGCTCGCAGCGCGACCTCGCCGTCGAGCGCCTCGCGCGGTTGGAGGGTGTCGAACTCGCCGCGCCGCAGGCGACCTTCGTCGTCTTCCCGAACATCGTCGGCACGGGACTCGAGGCCGAAGCGCTGGTCGCGCGCCTGCGCGCGGAGGCCAAGGTGGCCCTTGTGCCCGGCTCTCCCCGCTGGTTCGGACCAGGGGCGGCGGGTCACGTGCGGCTGGCGCTCGCCACCTCGCGCACGGTGCTCGAGGAGGCCCTGTCGCGCCTCGAGCGGCATTGGCCTGTGTGACGCAAGTCTATTGCTGGAATTAGCTTGTGTCAGCCATCGCGCCCGTGGCCGCGGCCGTGGTCGGAGTGGTCCAGGCACGCCCCCGCAGGTCACTTCCGCTGCAAGCTCCTTCCCGCTAGGATGTTCGGCCCTCGAACCGGACGCGGACCACCGCCCAACCGGCTCGGGGGCAACCAGAACCAGAGGCGGCGCGGGGAGCGATCCCGGCGCCACCCGCCGTGGGAGGGACTCCACCACGGCCGCACGAAACGAGATCCAACGTGTACGCGATCATCCGCGACCGCAACCAGCAGACGAAGGTCCAGCAAGGGGACGTGATCCTCTGCGACTTCAAGGGCGGCTCCAAGGCGGGCGACAAGGTCGTCTTCGAGGAAGTGCTGCTCGTCGGCAACGAAGGCAAGGTCACCATCGGCAAGCCGACGGTGAAGGGCGCCAAGGTCATGGGCGAAGTGCTCGGCAGCGCCCACGGCCCCAAGGTCGTCGCCTTCCGCTTCAAGCGCCGCAAGAACGTGCGCAAGAAGCACGGCCACCGCCAGGAATACACGCAGGTCAAGATCACCGGCATCCAAGCCTCCTAGGAACCGACTACACATGGCACACAAGAAGGGTGGCGGCTCGACCAAGAACGGCCGCGACAGCAATCCGCAGTTCCGCGGCATCAAGCGCTACGGCGGCCAGAACGTGCAGGCCGGCACCATCCTGGTGCGCCAGTGCGGCACGGTCTTCCACGCCGGCCGCAACGTGGGCGTGGGCTCGGACTACACGCTCTACGCGCTGGTCGACGGCACCGTCCGCTTCCAGTCGAACAAGAAGGTCCACATCGACCCGGTCGCCAACGGCTGACCCGGCGAAGGCGGCCTCGGCGCGCCAAGGCGGCTCGCGCTCGCGCGCGGGCCGCGCTCGTCTGGGGCGGGCCGTCGCCGCGCCTCCCGCGCGTGTCCAGAGAATTTGACAGCCGCGCCAGCGCCATCCCATGTTCAAGGACGAGATCCAGTTCGAAGTGGCCGCCGGCAAGGGCGGGAACGGCGCCGTGTCGTTCCACCGCGAGAAGTTCGTGCCGCGCGGCGGGCCGGACGGCGGGGACGGGGGCGATGGCGGCGACGTGGTGCTCAAGGCCTCGCGCCACCACAACTCGCTGATCCACCTCGCGGGCAAGCGCACCTGGCGCGCGCTCGACGGGCAGGGGGGCATGGGCCAGATGGCCTCGGGCCGCGCCGGCGCGGACCTGGTGCTCGAGGTGCCCATCGGCACGCAGGTCTTCGACGCCGTGCACGGCAACCTGCTGCGCGACCTGACCACCGACGGGATGACGCTGGTCGTGGCCAAGGGCGGCAAGGGCGGGCTCGGCAACGCGCGCTTCGCCACCGCCACGCGCCAGACGCCGCGCTTCTCGGGCGACGGGCGTCCGGGCGAGGAGCGCGAGGTGCGCCTCGAGCTGAAGCTCTTCGCCGAGGTCGGCCTCGTCGGCCTGCCCAACGCGGGCAAGTCGACCTTCCTGAAGAGCGTCACGGCGGCGACGCCCAAGATCGCCGACTATCCCTTCACCACCCTCTCGCCGCAGGTCGGCATCGCGCGCCTGTCGGACATCGACACGCTGGTGCTGGCGGACCTGCCGGGCCTGATCGAAGGCGCCTCCGAAGGCGTGGGCCTCGGGCATCGCTTCCTCAAGCACGTCGAGCGCTGCGGCGTCGTGCTGCACCTCGTCGACTGCTCGGAGGACGCGCTGGTCGAGCCCGACGAGGCGCGGCGCGTCATCGAGCGCGAGCTCGGGAACTTCGACGCCGAGCTGGCGCGCAAGCCGCGATTGCTCGTCGCCACCAAGGTCGAGGGCGAGGCGGCGCGCGAACGCGCGCAGGAACTCGCTCGCCGCGCCGGGCGCCCCGTCTTGTGCATCAGTTCCCACACGCGCGAGGGCTTGAAGGAATTGCTCGTGGCGGCGCACCGGATGGTGCGGCAGGCCGACCTGAGGGGCGTGCCGGGCTGAGGCTGGCGGGGCCGGCCGCCGCCTCGCCGGAGGGCCCCGACAGGGACGGATGCCCGGCCGGAGTCAGGATCGGGCGCCCCGGCGGCCGATAGTCCGGTGTCCGGCGTGAAGCGCCGTGGCGGAGGCCCCGACCGTGAGCCAGACACCCGACGAGATCAGCTTCTCCGATGTGGCCAAGGCCCTCGACCGCGCGCTCGAGCGCCGGCAGGAGCCGCGCCAAGGGCCCGCGAGCCAGCCCGCGGCCGCCCTGCCGTCCGGCGCAGCGGCCGCTGGAGGCCCCGCGGTCGTCGCCCCGTCCGGCGCCACCTCGCCCGCGCAACGCGTCGCGCGCGACGCCAAGCTCGCCGCATCGGACGCCATGCCCGCGCGTCCCGTCGTCACGGCGCCGCGTCCGCGCGTCGACCTCGACGAAATGTCCTCGCGCCACCTGGCCAAGGCCACGACCGCGCGCACGCGACTCGAAGGCTGGCTGGCGGTGATGGTCGAGGCCAAGGCCAGCGACCTGATCCTGCGCGCCGGTGGCCGCCCGTGCTGCCGCATCGACGGCAAGATCGGGTTCCTGCCCGGCCGCGTGCCCGAGACCGGTCCCTTCCTCGAACTGCTCGAGGCGATCCTCGGCCGCGAGCGGCTCCTCGGGTTCAAGGAGAAGGGCTCGGCCGACGCGGCCTTGTCGCTCGACGGGCTGGGGCGCTTCCGCCTCAACGCGTACAAGCAGATGGGCGAGCCGGCGCTGGTCATCCGGCGCATCGCCACGCAGGCGCCCGCGCTCGACGCCCTGGGCTTGCCCGCCGAGGAGTTGCGCGCGCTGGCTTCGCGCAAGCGCGGACTCGTGCTGGTCACCGGCATCGCAGGCTCCGGCAAGTCGACCACGCTGGCGGCCTTGATCCAGTCGATGAACGAGTCGGTCGAGCGCCACGTCGTGACGCTCGAGGATCCGGTCGAGCTCATCTTCCAGGAGGAGCGCTGCGTCATCAGCCAGCGCGAAGTCGGCGTCGACGTGCCGAGCTTCCACGACGGCCTGCGACACGCGCTGCGCCAGAGCCCCGACGTGCTACTGATCGGCGAGATGCGCG
>JBEBCR010000155.1:0-5365 GCA_041157565.1 Planctomycetota bacterium
GGTCGCCCGCGTAGGCCCAGTAGTCGTAGACCAGCGAGTAGGCGCCACCGCCGAGATCGACGTAGCTGTCAGCGAAGTCGCACGGGTCGGGCGACTTCGGGTCGAACTTGCACACCAGGCCGAAATCGACGGTGATGTCCGCCGCGGCGTTGTAGTACAGGGCGATCAACTCGATGGCATCGTCAGGCAAGGTGTCGCCGGTCACCTCGCCTTCGATCGACTGCGCCTTGAAGGCCGAGGCTTCCCCCGCGAGGCTCGTGGTGTCGAGGCTGGGCGACGTGACGTAATAGAAGGCAACGCAGTTGTCGGACGGGGCTTCCAAGGACTGGGCCACGGCGAACTGCACTTGGAACGCCTGGCCATCCAAGCCGAGGTCGGGCAGCGGCCCCAGTCCGAGGTCGTCCGTCTGCAGCCCCGATTGCAGGCTCCAGATCCCGCCCAGCTGGGCCACGGGACTCGCGTTGCAGGAATCGGACCCGCCACCCCCGCCGGAGGAGCCACCACAGCCGGTCGCGAGGACGAGGAACGAGGCCAGCGCTCCTTGCGCGGCGAAGGACAGCGAAGAGGTCGAGGATGCCGATTTCATGGTTGCCGTCTTGGTCGTGGTTCGTGGTGGCCGCGGTCGGATCCTTCCGAGCCGGGTCAGCCGCGCTGGCGGTGAACGCGCGACCGCCCTGTTTCGCACCCCGATTTCGCCGGAAATTCGGGAATTCGAAAATGTCGCAAACCTGCATGCGATGGTGCCTGCCGGGACGCTTGGTCATGGGGAGCTCCGCGCTCCCTTCACGCCCGGTCCTTGCAGGAAAGCACATGAACTTCGTCCACGCTTGCACGGCGGTCGCCTTCGTGGCGGCCAGCCTCGCTTCCATCGCCACTGGTCAAGCCACGCCCGTCGTGGCGAACTACATCAAGGCCTCGAACACGGGCGAGCGCGACAACTTCGGCCACCGCGTGGCGCTGTCGGGCGACTTCATGGCCGTGGCCGCGCTGCGCGAGGACAGCGGATCCGCCTCCAACCAGCTCGACGACAGCGTGCAGAACGCCGGCGCCGTCTACATCTTCCGGCGACTCAACGGGGTTTGGGCCCAAGAGGCCTACGTCAAGTCGCCGCATCCCGGAGTGGAGGATGGCTTCGGCTATTCGCTGGCCCTGTCGGATGGAGTCCTGGCCGTGGGGGCCCTCGCCGAGGACGGTTCGTCGCAGGTCGTCGATGGACCGCACGACGATGCTGCGCCCACTTCCGGCGCGGCCTACGTCTACCGTCGTCGCGTCGCCGGTTCGACGCCGGAATGGCGCCTCGAGGCGTACGTGAAGGCGCCCAACGCGGAGGCTGGCGACTTCTTCGGCTACTCGATCGACATCGAAGGCGACACCTTGGCCGTCGGCGCCTACGCGGAGAGCGGCGGCATCGGTGGCGTCGACACCCCGGGGGCACTTCTGGACAACAGCAAGCCTGGGGCGGGAGCGGTGTACACCTACCGCTACAACGCCAATGGCGGCGGGCCGCGCTGGCGCCTCGAATCGCACATCAAGCCGGTCATTGCCGACGCGGGCGACGCGTTCGGCTTCAAGGTGCGCCTGGATGGCTCGCTGCTGGCCGTGTCGGCCGTGGGGGAGGCGAGCGGCAGCTCGGGCGTCGGCGCGAACCAACTCAACAACTCGGCGCCCCAGGCGGGCGCGGTGTACATCTTCCGCCGGGTGAACTCGAACCAGGCTCCGCATTGGCGCCAAACCACCTTCGTCAAGGCCTCGAACGCGCAGGCTGGCGACCAGTTCGGCTGGTCGATCGACCTCGAGGATGGGTTGCTCGTGGTCGGAGCGATGCGCGAAGACGGCTCGGGCACGGGCGTCGGCAACGGCGAGCAGTCCAACGGCAAGCCCAATAGCGGCGCCGCCTACGTGTTCGAATGCAGGGCGTATTCGGGGTTCACGTACGTGCACCAGACCGCCTACTTGAAGGCTTCGAATTCGGAGGCCGGGGACCTCTTCGGCAACGAAGTACGCATCGACCGCAACGCGATCGTCGTCAGCGCCATGACCGAACAGAGCTCGGCGACCGGCGTCAACGGCAACCAATCCATCAACTACTACATCAGCGCCGGCGCGGCGTACCTGTTCCAGAAGAACCTCTTCTTCTGGTCGCAGACCGCCTACATCAAGGCCACCAACACCTACGCCGGCACGAGCTTCGGCTTCGGCTGCGACTTCGACGACGGCGTGCTGATGATCGGCTCGCCCGGCGAGCATGGGAGCTCGAGCGGCTTGAACGGCCCCCAGACCATCCAGTTCCCGTACTACGCCGGCGCGGTGTACCACTACTCGCTCGTCGAGCGCGACTGCAACCACAACGGCGTCGCCGACGCGGTAGACATCGCCGCCGGCGCGCAGGATTGCGACAACAACCACGCCATCGACTCGTGCGAGATCGCCAACGGCATGGCGGGCGACTTCGATGGCGATGGAGTGCCCGACCACTGCCAAGGCGCGGGCGTCGCGTTCTGCTTTGGCGACGGCAGCGAAGGCGACTGCCCGTGCGGACCCGAGGGTGGCCTCGGTCGAGGCTGCGCCAACTCGGCGAATCCCGCCGGAGCGCGCTTGAGCGCTTCGGGCCTCGCCAGCATCTCGGCCGACAGCCTGCGCCTGCAGGTCGATGGCGTGCCTCCTGGCTTGCAGACGATCATGTGGAGCGCGCACAACCAAGCTCCGGCGGCGAGCTTCGGCATGGGCTTCGACTGCCTCACCAACAACGAATCGCGGTTGTCGACCGGCTACTCGACCGAACAAGGATTCCAGGTTCCGCAACCCGGCGAAGGACCGGTCCACACGTTGGGGTACTACGGGACCTTGCCGGGCAGGTATCGCTACTACCAAGCGCGCTACTCGTTGGGCGGCAGTGGCAGCTGCACGTGGAACACCTCGAACGCCGTCGCCGTGCTGTGGATTCCGTGATGGCGTCCTAGGACGCCAGTCGAGCTCCACGACGAAACGACGCGGCGGAACGGTCATCCGTTCCGCCGCGTCCGCGTTTCGTCGCGCGCCCCATCGCCGTTGGTGGTGGGTGGCGCTCCATGCCGTCAATCCCCCGGATGCCCCAGGCGGCTCAGGCGGAACTGGCGCTCCTTGGCGAACTTCACGATCCCTTGCCACAGGTGCTCGGGGTCGATGTGGGCCTCCTTCTTGACCTCGTCGACCGAGCCGCCGGTGCGCCAGCGGTCGTCGAAGTCGGGGCTCATGGCGTACGCCTCGGCCACCTTGGTCGACAGCCAATCGTGCATCAATCGCCGCGCGCCGTTGGTGATCACGGTCGAGTCGAGCCAATCGCCGCGCGGCAGCACGAAGTCCTGGTACTCGCGCGGTTGCAGCTGGAACAGCTCCCAGCTCGTGGCGGCGAGCAGCTTGATGTTGGGCGCGTCGGGCTGCGCGAAGCGCGGCAGCAACTGGTACACCGACTCGGTCGTGCTCGTGCCCTGCACGAGGATCGTGCCGTCCTTCGGTCGGCGGCGATCGTGGTCGCGGATGACGTAGCAGCCGCGCGCCGCCTCCATGTGGCCGGCGACGCCCAGGAGCTTGCGGTCCGGCACGGCGACGTTGGGCCGCGTCAGGTGCAGCGCCACGATGGGCGCGTCGGAGCGCAGCGCGGCGGCGAGCATGGGCGCCACCTCGTTGTGCTCCCACGGATGCAGGTTGACCACCTTGCCCGCCGGGAAGAGCTGCGACACGCCCGGCGCGAAGATGCCGAAGTGCGTGCGGCTGTCCTCGGCCGTCTCGGGGCCCGAATGCCCCAGCACCCAGATGATCTTGCCCACCTTGAGCGGGCAGTCCTGCGCCAGTTGCGAGTACAGGCGCATCATCCC
The DNA here is from genome assembly GCA_041157565.1 of Planctomycetota bacterium. GTDB lineage: Bacteria > Planctomycetota > UBA1135 > UBA1135 > SXXH01. The sequence goes on from JBEBCR010000155.1 coordinate 3,855, forward strand.
GTACATCAGGTAGCCGAAGCTGCCGTACGTCGAGTGCGCGCTCCAGTAGCCGCAGAACTCCTTCTCGGGCTCGGCGGCCATGTTGACCGACGACAGTCCGGCGCACAGGCCCGAGTTGCTGAACTCGGTGATCTGCGTCGGCAGCAGCACACCGCCCGGGTTCTTCGTGCGCTCGTACCAGCCGTAGCCCTGCTTGGGGTCGCTGAAGCCCAGCGAGAACCCGTGGATCGAGGTCGACTCGGCCAGGTCGGCGGAGCACGCGATGACGAGCGGCCTGCCCATCTGCGCGCGCGCCATCTCGTTGACCCACGCGCCGAACTTGGCGAAGCCCTCCTTGTTCGCGATCTTCGTGCCGGGGGCGACGAACAGGCTCGCCGGGAGCTTGTCCGCCGCCAGCCACGAACGGTCCTCGTGCAGGTTCGGCCGCGCGCGGATCGCGGAGCCGGGCATGTCCAGCGGCACGGCCTCGGCCTTCGCGAGCAGCGTGTCCGTCAGCCACTCGACGAAGCCGCGGTCGTTGCGCAGCACCTCGCGCACCGTGGCGAACCAGGCGCGCGTCTGCTCGCGGCACTTGTCCTCGCCCGGATCGGTGGTGTCGCCGTGGCCGGCGAACTGCACGCCGTACTTCTCGGCGAAGTCCTGGCGGCAGCGCCAGAACAGCTCGCTGTTGCGCGCGTGCGACTTGCCGTGCGAGGGCGCGTCGTACTTGTGGTAGCCGCGGCCCTTGCGCGTGCGCACCCACACGACGCCCGGCCGGCCGCCCGGCGCGGGGTCGTGCACGATGCGCTCCAGCGCCGCGCAGATCTGCGCGTAGTCCTCGCCGTCCTCGGCGCCCGCGACGCGCCAGCCGTAGGGCTCGAACCAGTCCTTGGGCGTGCCATGCACGACCTCGCTGTGCGCGCGCTGGTCGATGCCGTGGTCGTTCCAGTCGAACAGGTAGACGAGGTTGTCGAGTCCCAGGCCCCAGGCCGTGTGCTTGACCTCGTGGTGCGCGCCCGCCGAGTGGCCGCCTTCGCCCTCGACCGCGAACACGCGCACGTTCCCGGCCCCGGCGTGCTTCAGCGCCAGCGCCTCGCCCATCGCCGCCGGCGCGCCGTGCGCCGACGGACCCGTGTTGAACTTGAAGAAGAGCGTCTTGCCCTCCATCTCGGCGTGGCCGGGCAGGCCCTTCTGGTGCCGCAGGTGCAGCAGGTCCTCGAACACCAGCTCGCGCTCGGCGGCGTGCGGCACGACGAAGCGCGAGTCGCCGGTCCAGGCGTGGCGCGCGCGCAGGGCCTCGTTGTAGACCGCCAGCAGCGCGTACACCGCGGGCGCGCAGTGCCCCGCGACCAGCACGAAGCGGTCGCCGAAGGCCAGCTCGGGCCTGCGGATGTCGAAGCGCATGCCCGGGCCGAGCGTGGCCGACACGAGCAGCGGCACCTTCGAGCGCGACCCGCCGGGGTGCCCCGACTGGCGCAGGTTGAGCATCAGGTCGATGCACTGGTCGACGAGGTCGCCGACCTTCCTGTAAT
>JBEBCR010000156.1:0-5545 GCA_041157565.1 Planctomycetota bacterium
AGAACAAGCCCTTCGCCCTGGTCGGAGTCAACACGGACAAGGACAAGGAGTACTACAAGCGAGAAGTGCGCGCGCACGGCGTGACTTGGCGCAGCTCCTGGCAGGGCGGCACGAACGGCCCTTTGTGCCGCGAGTGGAACGTGCGCGGCTACCCGACCATCTACGTGCTCGACCACCGGGGCGTGATCCGCTTCAAGAACGTGCGCGGCAAGGAACTCGACGCGGCGGTCGACAAGCTGTTGAAGGAGCTCGAGGACGAGGCCAAGGCGAAGCCCGCCAAGTAGGGACGCCGGTGGCGGGGTCGACTCCTGGGTCCGCGGGGGGATGGGCCGGCGGCGCGTCGTTGGCGGCGCGCCGCGGCCGTTTTTTCCGCCAGCGCCGCGCGCCGCGGCTCGTACAGCGTCGCCGGGCGCAGTCGGGAGCCAGTCCGCGCCGATAGAATCGTCGCACCCCGCACCGATCATGACGCTACGCACGCCACTCCTCGTCCTGGTGATCCTCGCCACGTCCGTCGCCTCGTTCGCGCAGGACGGCGCCGCGCTGCTCGCCAGCTTCAAGAGCGCCATCGTCGCCTACGACCAGGGGCGAGTCGACGCGGTGCGCGCCGGCGCCGCGGTCGACCTGCAGCATCCAGCCCGAGCGTTCTGGCCGCGCTTCGAGGCCGCGGCCGCCTCGGGCGCGGACGCCGTGGCGCTCGGCTGGCTCGCCCAGCACGCCTACGTCTCCCTCGATCCGTCCAAGGAGCGCGTCGCCAAGGTGCGCGCCGCGCTCGACGTGCTGCAGGCGCGCCATCGCGCCGCGCGCGAGCTGCACGACGGCCTCGGCGGGCTCGTCACGTGCCGCGCCGACGGCGACGAGGATGCTTCGTTGCGCTTCTGCGAGGAGGTCGCCGGCTCCGACGCCCCCGACGAGACGCGCGCGCGCGCCTGGATGGTGGCGGCCGCCGTCATCTCGGACAACCTGCGCAGCGAGGATCCCGCGCGCCGCGCGCAGGCCGACGAGCTGCACCGCTCGGTCGTGCTGTCCTTCCCGAAAACCAAGGCCGCCAAGGAGGCCTCGGGCCTGTGGATGCCGCGCCTCGAGCAGGAGTTCCTGCGCGAGTCGCGCGCCTGGCTCGAGGAGGTGCAGGCGCTGCGCGCGCAAGGCAAGCGCCAACCCGAGTGGCCCCCGCACCCGATCTTCGCGCGCGTCGCCGACTTCCGCCTGCTCGCCGCCGCCGGGCACAACACCGCGATCCGCATGTGCGAGGTCGTGCATCCCGCCGTCGACCAGGCCTTCCGCACCTCGCCGGGGATCGGCTTGTCGTTCCTCTACGCGCAGCTCCTCCTGCACTACCCGCCGCGCGCGGAGGGCTGGGCCGAACTGCGCCCGCGCATCCTCGAACTCGCGCTGCGCGAGTTCCCGAACGAACGCTGGGCCATCGACGCCTTCGTCGCGACGCGCCGCGAAGTCGACACGATGCCGCCGCGCGCCGCGGACGGCGCCTGCCGCGCGGCGCTCGAGCTGTGCGACGAACCGCGCGTGCGCGCCTTGGCGTGGTGGTGCCTCGCCCGCACGCACATCGTGCATGGCGACGACGCTTCCCTGGGCGTGGCGGAGGAGTCGCTGGCGGCGCTGCTCGACGAGCATCCCGACGAGGACCCGCGGCTCCTCGAGGCCGCCGCGGCCGACAAGCGCCGCATCGAGGCGCTGCGCGTCGGCGCGCCGCTGCCGGACCTGCGCGGCGAGGACGCCGAGGGCCAGCCCGTGATCCTGCGCGGCTACAAGGGCCGCGTGATGCTGCTCGTCTTCTGGTCGCGGCTGCAGCGCGAGAGCCTCGAGGCGCTGCCGGACTGGGTGCGCCTGAAGAACGAGATGGGCGGCCGGCCGTTCGAGGTGGTGGGGGTCTGCCCCGACCAGGTCTCGCGCCACGCCGAGCAGGAGGAGCGGCGCAAGCTGGGCGTCGCGTGGCGCTCGATCATGACGCTCGGCCGCAAGGAAGGCGTGATGGAGGAGTCGCTCGCCGTGCGGCTGCCGCTGGTGGTCGTGGTCGATGCCGACGGCGTGATCCGCGGGCGCAACCTGCCCTTCGCCGAGGCCAAGGCGCTGGTCGAGCGGCTGGTGCGGGAGCGCGAGGCGCGCTCCGGGCGCTGATCGGGCGCGGTCCGCCTCGCCACGGCTCCTCGCGGACGCTACCCTCCTCCCGCCGCCTTGGCGGCGCGCCCACACCATGGCCTCCCGCAACGACCCGAACTTCATGGACACGATCGTGTCGCTGTGCAAGCGACGCGGCTTCGTCTTCCCCGCCTCCGAGATCTACGGCGGCATCGGCAACACCTACGACTACGGCCCGCTGGGCGTCGAGTTGAAGCGCCGCGTCAAGGAGGCGTGGTGGACGCGCACCGTGACGATGCGCGACGACGTGGTGGGCCTCGACTCGGCCATCATCCAGAACCCGAAGACGTGGGAGACCTCCGGCCACGTGGCGGGCTTCACCGACCCGATGGTCGACTGCAAGAAGTGCAAGGCGCGCTTCCGCGCCGACAAGCTGGACGACGCGCGCTGCCCCGAGCGCCCGAGCAAGAAGCCGGGCGAGTGCGGCAACGAGCTGACCGAGCCGCGCGCCTTCAACCTGATGTTCAAGACGCAGGTCGGCGCGGTCGAGGGGGCGGGCTCGATCGCCTACCTGCGGCCCGAGACGGCGCAGGGGATCTTCCTCAACTTCAAGAACGTGGTCGAGAGCTCGCGCATGAAGCCGCCGTTCGGCATCGGCCAGATCGGCAAGAGCTTCAGGAACGAGATCACGCCGGGCAACTTCGTGTTCCGCACGCGCGAGTTCGAACAGGCGGAGATGGAGTTCTTCCTGCCGCCCGAGCAGAACGACCACTGGTACGAGTACTGGCGCAAGGAGCGCCACCAGTGGTACATGGACTTCGGCATCGATCCGGCGCGCCTGCGCCTGCGCGAGCACGCCAAGGACGAGCTGGCGCACTACTCGACCGGTTGCACCGACGTCGAGTACGAGTACCCGTTCGGCTGGGGCGAGCTCGAGGGCATCGCCTGCCGGACGGATTTCGACCTCAAGCGCCACAGCGAAGCCTCGGGCAAGGACCTGCGCTGGTTCGACCCCGACACCAAGCAGAAGTACTTCCCGTGGGTGGTGGAGCCCGCGGCCGGCGTGGACCGCACCGCGCTGACCTTCCTCATCGACGCGTACGACGAGGAGAAGGTCGAGGACGAGACGCGGGTGGTGCTGCGCTTCCATCCCGAGATCGCGCCCATCACGGTCGGCGTGCTGCCGCTCGTGAAGAAGGAAGGCATGCCGGAGAAGGCGCTCGAGATCGACCGCGAGCTGCGCCGCGCGCGCCACTCGACGTTCTACGACGAGTCGGCCGCCATCGGCCGCCGCTACCGGCGCCTCGACGAGGTCGGCACGCCCTACTGCGTGACGATCGACGGCGACACGCTCAAGGACGACGTCGTGACCGTGCGCGAGCGCGACACGATGCTGCAGGAGCGCGTCAAGGTCGGCGAGCTGCGCGCCTACCTCGCCACGCGCATCGCCGACTGGAAGCGACCCGAGCGCAAGGCCTGAGGGCGCGTCCTCGCCGAGGCTGCATGGGCGCGACGGACGGCTCGGACTCGCTCGGGGCTCGCGCGCCCGAGTCCGTCCGCGCCCCGTCGAGTTCCCTGCGGTGGATGCTCGCCGCCGCCGCGCTCGTGCTGCTGCTGCATGCGCGCGTCGTCGGCTTCGAGTTCCTCGCCTTCGACGATCCCTGGAACATCGTCGAGAACCCGCGGCTGCGCCCGCCGACCCTCGACGGGCTCCTCGCCTACTGGAGCGGGCCCTACCTCGGGCTCTACGTCCCGCTCGCCTGCAGCATGTGGTGGCTCGCCGCGCTCGCGGGCGACCCTCCCGAGGCTTGGCTCTACCACCTCCTGCCGCTCCTCGCCCACGCCGGCGCCGCGGCCATGCTCGCGCGCCTGCTCTCGCGCCTCGGCTTCGGCGGACTTGCCGCCCTCCTCGGCGCCGCGCTGTGGTCGCTGCACCCCTTGCAGGTCGAGGTGGTGGCGTGGGCCTCCGAGCTGCGCGGCGCGGCCGCCAACCTGCTGGCCTTCGCCTACATCGAGCGCTGGTTCGCCGCGCGCGCCGAGGCTCGCCGCGCGCCGCTCGTCCACGCGCACCTCGCGCTCGTCGGCGCGCTCTTGTGCAAGCCGTCGGCGGCCGTGGCGCCGGCGCTCGTCGTGCTGCTCGAGCTGGGCCTCGCCGAGCCGGGCGCGGCCTCGCGCCGGTCGCGCCTCGCGCGCCATTTGCCGGCCTTCGTCCTGTGCGCCGCGGCGCTTTTCGCCTCGAAGCTGGCGCAGTCGGACGAGCTGCTGCGCTCGACGCCCTCGCCCCTCGGTCGCGCGCTCGTCGCCTGCGACGCGCTGGGCCACCAGGCGCGCTGCATGCTGCTGCCGACGGGGCTGTCGCCCGACCATGGACGCCGCCCGGAGGAGGTGCTCGCGGCCGGCTTCGGCGCCTTCGCCCCCTGGTTCGGCGCGGCGCTCTGCGCCGGGGCGTGCTTCGCGCTGGCGCGCCTCGCGCGTCGGCGCGCGGCGCATGGCGGCGAGGATGGGCGAGCGCTGGCCGCGGCGCTGCTCGTCGTGCCGTGCGCGCTGGCGCCCACCCTGGGCCTCGTTCCCTTCGCCCACCAGGCCATCTCGACCACCGCCGACCGCTACGCCTCGCTGGCGCTCCTCGGGCCGGCCTTGGCGCTCGCCCTGGCGTGCCGGCGCTTCGGCGCGCCCGCCACCGTCGCGGGGGGCGCGCTGGTCGCGCTGCTGGCGACCGCCTCCGCCATCCAGGCCGCTTCGTGGCGCGACACCCGCGCGCTGTTCGAGCGCACGATCGCGCTGAACCCCTCCAGCGCGCTGGCCGCCACAAACCTCGGTCTCGCCGCCGAACGTCAAGGAAACTTGACGGAGGCGCGCGGTTGGTACGAACGGGCGTTGCGCGCGCGGCCCGGCCACGCGCGGGCGCACCAGAACCTCGGCCTGCTCCTGGCGCGCGAAGGCGAGCTGGAGGCGGCGCGCGCGCACCTCCTGGCGGCGCGCGATGCGCAGCCGTGGTTCGCGCGGCACCACTCCAACCTCGCCGCGATCCTGGCGCGCGCCGGCGACGAACGGGGCGCGCTGGCGAGCGCCGCGCGCTCCGTCGAGCTCGATCCGGGGCTCGCCGACGGGCACAACGCGCTGGGCGTCCTGGCGCAGCGGCGCGGCGACCACGCCGAGGCCCTGGCGCGCTTCGAGCGCGCCGCCGCGCTGCGCCGCGAGGAGGCCGAGTACCAGCGCAACGTCGCCTTGGAGTTGGCGCTCGTCGGGCGCGTCGAGGAGGCGCGCGCGGCGTGGGGGCGGGCGTTGCTCCTTCCCGGGGCCAAGGCGAGCTTCAGGCTCGAGGCGGCCCGGCTGGAATTGGCTCCGCCGCGCCGGGCCGAGCGGGCGCGCGAATTCGTGGCGCCCCTGCTCGCCTCGGGCGGGCCGCTCCTTGGATCGGCGCTGGAGGTCGATGCTCAGGCGCTGGAGG
>JBEBCR010000157.1:0-4815 GCA_041157565.1 Planctomycetota bacterium
GCGCGTTCCAGGCCCGCCAGTTCATCGACGCAGGGCTTGCGCTCGGCGAGCGCGGGAGGAAGTCCGGCCAGTTCGACGAGGATCTCCTCGGGATCCTCGACCAAGGTGGCTCCGTCGCGCAGCAAGCGGTGCGAGCCGCGCGCCTGCGGTTGGTCGACGCGCCCGGGCAGGGCCCACACGGCGCGCGATTGGTCGGCCGCCCAGCGCGCGGTGATGAGCGACCCCGAAGCTTGCGCCGCCTCGACGACCAGCACGCCGTCGGCGAGGCCGGAGATCAGGCGATTGCGCAGCGGGAAATGGTGCGGTCGCGGATGCCGCCCGGGTTCGTACTCGGAGACCAGCAGGCCATCGCTCGCCATGCGCCGCGCCAGAGGGCCATCAGGCCACGGCACGTCCACGCCACTGCCGAGCACCGCCAGCGTCGCGCCACCCGCATCGAGCGCGGCCTCGTGGGCGGCGTGGTCGACGCCGCGCGCCAAGCCCGACACGACGAGCACGCCTTGCGCCGCCAACGTCCGCGCGAAGCGTCGCGCCTGCGCCTCGCCGTAGGGGCTGGGCGCGCGGCTGCCGACGATGGCGACGGCGATCGGCATCGCGAGCAGTTCGACGCGGCCGCGCGTCCAAAGGCGTTCCGGCGCGCCTTCGATGCGCGCGAGGCGCGCTGGCCACGATGAGGATCCGGGTTGCAGCAGGCAGGGCAGCGGAAGGTCTTCCACACCTGGGTGACGCTCGCCGCGCGCCCTGCGTGGCAGGCAACGTCCCGAATCCGAGCCCGTCGCGTGCAAGACCCGTGCAAGCCGACACCGGACGCGAATCCTCGCCAGCGGCATCCGTATGCGCGGACTCCCCGCCCCCCCCCAGGAGTCCCCGAACATGATCCCTTCGCGCCAAAACGTCGCGCGCGCCTCGCGCGCCGCCTTGCTCGCCCTCGCGTCCGCCGGCTGCATCATCCACGTCGATTCCAACGTGCATCGCACCGGCAGAGTCGTCGGCGAGGAGACCTTGCGCCAACTCGAGCCGGGTCGCGACGAGGGCTTCGTCCTGGCGCTGCTGGGCGAGCCGACGCGGCGCATCCCCGTCGAGGGCGGGGAACTGTGGAAGTGGGAATCGACCGAGACCCGCAAGGAGGAAGGCGGGCTGATCTTCCTCTACAGCAGCGAGCGCGTCGACAAGACGACCCGCAGCGTGTGGGTCGAGTTCAAGGACAAGAAGATCGTGCGCCACTGGCGCGACTAGTCGGCGCCGCGCGGCGTCCTCGCGCCACCGCGCGCTCGGCGCGCGTGCAAATCCGTCACTCGCGGCCGCCGGCGCGCTTGTCGCCTCCGGCCCTGGGTTCGGCCTCGCCCGGCTTGCGCTCGCCACGCCGCTCTTCGCCGCCGCGCTCTCCGCGTCGCTCGCCGCGCGGCGTGCCCATCTGCTCGCCCCAGTAGCTCTTCCAGCGGTAGGCGTCGAGCTTGGACAACTCGGGCTCGGTCTTGGGCATCTGGAACTTGTCCTTGTGCTCCTGCCACCAGCGCTGCCACAGCTCGCGCGACTTGCCCTGGTCCACGCCGGTCAGGACCATCAGCGACAAGCGCGCGTCGTCCATGAACGGTTCGACCTTGTTGGGGCCGGCGGACTTCAGCATGTCCATCAGCTTCTCCACTGCGGCCCGGTCCTTGATGCGGCCGAGCGACAGGATGCGCGCCTGGATGACGGCGTGGTCCTGCGCGCCCCAAAGATCCTCGGCGAGCAGTTCGATCGACTCCTTCGAGCCATGCTGGCCCAGGCCCTTGAGCGCGGCGGCGTAGACCTCCGGCTGGTCCTTCAATGACCGCTCCGCGCGCATCCAATGCTCGAGCGCCTTGCGAGCGTCGGGGTGCGCCGTGAAGCGCAGCGCTTCGATGGCGGCGAGCTTCACCTCCTGCTCTTTCTCGCGCAGTCCCTTGGCGACGGCCTCGACGACCTTGGCGTCGACCACGGCCGAGTTGACCTTGATCGCCTCGACCTTCTTCGCCGCGTCCACGCCGCGCAGCGCGGCCTCGATGGCGCCGACGGCGGCCTTGACCTGTTCGGCGGTCGGCGGAGTCGACGGTGCGCCGGACTTCTTCTCGTCCTTGGCGCCCGCCGCGGGCGTCCCCTCGGTCGGCTTCGCCTGGCCGGGCTTGGCCTCGCCCGCAGGGCGCGGCTTGTCGCCCGAGCCGCCCTGCCGCGGGACCGCGACGGCGAGGTTGGAGAGGATGCACCAGGACAGGAGGACGATGAGCGTACGGGGCATGCTGGGATCCTTTGGGCGTTCGCGCCGGCTCCGATTGGAACCCGCGACTCGCGCCCGCGTCACGCGAAATGCGCGCCGACGCCTCGCGCCAAAGGCCGGCGGCCCCGGCGCGCGTGCGCCGGAGCCGCCTGGTGCGCGCGTCGCCGATCCCCTGCGGGGCCGGGCGACGGCGCCTTGGCCTCTGCCGCCTCAGGGCGCGGGCGTCTCGCTGGGCGAGCCCGCCACGGCCTTCTCGGGTTCGGCCTCCTGCACGAAGACCAGCTTGTCGCCGCCTTCGGCCAGCTTGATCTTCACCGGGACGCCGCTCATGTGGCCGTGCTTGAGCATGTGCTCGGCCAGCGGGTCCTCGATGTTGCGCTCGATGGCGCGACGCAGCGGACGCGCGCCGTAGTCCTCGTTCCAGCCCTGCTTGATCAGGAAGTCCAGCGCCGGTTGCTCGACCTCGAGCGCGACGCCCTTGTCGGCGAGGCGCTTGGAGACTTCCGAGATCTGCAGCTTGACGATGCGCGTCAGGTCGTCGTGCGTCAGCGGGTTGAAGACGACCAGCTCGTCGACGCGGTTGAGGAATTCGGGGCGGAAGTAGCGCTCGACCTCCATCATCACGTCGGTCTTCATGCGCTTCTTGCGCTCGTCCTCGTTCGGCTTGGCGGTCGAGGCCGCGCGGTCGAAGCCGAGCTTCGAGCCCGCCTTCATCTGCTGCGAGCCGAGGTTGCTCGTCATGATCAGGATGACGTTCTTGAAGTCGATGTGGCGGCCGAACGAGTCCGTCAGGCGCCCTTCCTCCATGATCTGGAGCAGCATGTTGAAGACGTCGGGGTGCGCCTTCTCGATCTCGTCGAGCAGCACGACCGAGTAGGGGCGGCGACGCACGCGCTCGGTGAGCTGCCCGCCCTCCTCGTAGCCGACGTAGCCCGGGGGCGCGCCGACCAGTCGCGAGGCGTTGTGCTTCTCCATGTACTCGCTCATGTCCATGGTGATCACCGCGTCCTCGGTGCCGAACATGAACTTGGCGAGCTGCTTGCAGAGGAACGTCTTGCCCACGCCCGAGGGGCCCAGGAAGATGAACGATCCGGTCGGACGGCGCGGGTCCTTCAGGCCCGAGCGCGAGCGACGCACGGCGCGGGCGATGGCGCTGATGGCCTCGTCCTGGTTGATGACCGCCGAGGAGAGCTCCTTCTCCATCTGGAGCAGGCGCTCGGCCTCCTCCTTCTCGAGGCGCGTCAGCGGGATGCCGGTCATCTTCGACACGGTCTCGGCGATCACCTCGGCGTCGACCGAGCCGACCTGCTCCTTGTCCGACTGCTCGGCGCGCCAGCGGTTCTGGGCCTCCTCGCGCTTCTTCTTCATCTGGTAGGCCTGGTCGCGCAGGCGCGCGGCCTTCTCGAAGTCCTGCGCTGTGACGGCGGCGTCCTTCTCGCGCTCGAGCTTCTCGATCTCGGCCGAGATGTCGCGCAGGTCCGGCGGGGCCACCATGGCCTTGATGCGCACGCGCGCGCCGGCCTCGTCGATGACGTCGATGGCCTTGTCCGGCAGGAAGCGGTTGTTGATGTAGCGCGTCGACAGGTCGACGGCGGCCTGCAGGGCCTCGTCGGTGTAGCTGACGCGGTGGTGGGCCTCGTAGCGGTCGCGCAGGCCCTTGAGGATCTCGACGGCCTGGGCGGGCGTCGGCGGCTCGACGTTGACGGACTGGAAGCGGCGCTCGAGCGCGCCGTCCTTCTCGATGTGCTTCCTGTACTCGTCGAGCGTCGTGGCGCCGATGCACTGGATCTCGCCGCGCGACAGCGCCGGCTTGAGCACGTTCGAGGCGTCGATGGCGCCCTCGGCGCCGCCCGCCCCGACGAGCGTGTGCAGCTCGTCGATGAACAGCACGACGTCGCGCACGCGGCGCACTTCCGTCATGACGGCCTTGATGCGCTCCTCGAACTGGCCGCGGTACTTGGTGCCGGCCACCATGCTGGCCAGGTCGAGCACCACCAGGCGCTTGTCGAACAGCAGGTCGGGGACGTCCTGCGAGATGATCCGCTGCGCCAGGCCCTCGACGATCGCCGTCTTGCCGACGCCGGCCTCGCCGAGCAGCACCGGGTTGTTCTTGGTGCGGCGGCTCAGGATCTGGATGAGGCGCTCGATCTCGTGCTCGCGGCCGATGACCGGGTCGAGCTCGCCGTTGCGCGCGAGCTCGGTGAGGTCGCGGCCGAAGCTGTCGAGCGCGGGGGTCTTGCTCTTGCCGCGGCGGGCGGTGGCGCCGCCCTCGGACGGGCTGCCGGGCTCCTGCGCCTGCGGCTCGGCGGGCTGCTGCGGGGCGGACTCGTCGCGCTCCTGGTCTGCGCCCGCGCCGAGCAGGTTGAGGACCTCCTCGCGGACCTCCTCGAGCTTGAGCCCCAGGTTCATGAGGACCTGCGCGGCCACGCCGTCGTGCTCGCGCAGCAGGCCGAGCAGGAGGTGCTCGGTGCCCACGTAGTTGTGGTTCAGGTTGCGCGCCTCCTCGATGGCGTACTCGATCACCTTCTTGGCGCGCGGCGTCTGCGGCAGCTTGCCCATGGTGACCATCTCGGGGCCGC
>JBEBCR010000158.1:0-22881 GCA_041157565.1 Planctomycetota bacterium
TCCCGCGGCTTGGCGGCGCGCGTCGCCAGTTCCCGCATGTGCGTCGACCATTCCTCCACGAACTTGGCGGGCGTCCAGCGCGCGGCCTGCAGCACTGGCGCAAGCGGCGCTTCCCACGTCCCTCCTTGCTGGCCGGGCGCCGCGATCATGCGCACGAGCACTTCGCGGAACGGGTGCATTCCGTCCTCCGTCTCGTGGTGGCGCAGGAAGTAGATCACCGACCACGCCACCGAGTACTCCTCGGGAGTCAGGAAGCGCGCGGGATCCGCCGTCAGCATCGACTTCAACAGGGCCTGCCGATCCTCCCACAGGTACATCAGGTACTGCAGTCGCGACATGGCCGGCAGGCCCACGCCCACGGTTCCGTCGCGCCACAGCTTGGCGCCCTCGAAGTAGCAGGCCATGCCCTCGTTGAGCCACAGCGGCGCCTGCACGGGGCAGGCGAGCGCCATGTACTGGTGGCTCGCCTCGTGGGCCAGCACGTCGAACAGCTCGTCGAAGGCCGAAGCATCCTCGCGGTAGTCCCATCCGTAGAGGTCGAAGCGCTTCGGGCCTTGCGGGTAGCTGGTCGTGCGCAGCATGCCCCTGACGCTCTCCAATTCCTCCAAGGGCCGGCCGAGCAGCTTCGCGAACGTATCGTCCGATCGGCACAAGTAGACCTGCGTCTTGCCGTCCTGCAGCGACGTGGGCGGCGGCGCGTAGAAGCGCCTGTAGTACACGGCCAGCTGCTCGAGCGTGCGCGCCGCCAAGTGCAGTTCCCGGTAGCCGATGTCCGAACGCAGGACGTAGCCGCTCGTCTCCAGCACGTCGGCCTTGTCCCATTCGCCGTGCCGGGACCGCCACTCCTCGAGGAAGGACTTGGGTCGCGCCAGCTCGCCGCGCAGGAGGATCTGCTCGGCCAGCATGCGCTCGTCGCCGGTCATCGAGTCCAAGGTGCGCTCGACGATCAGCTTGGCCTGGCTGCTCTTCGGCCGCAGCAGCATCAGCCGCGCCGCCATCTCCAGCGTGTTCTTCGGCTTCTTGTTCTTCGAGTACAGCTCCATCGCCCACGCCAGGTCCTTGACCAGCGCGTCCTGCGACTGGCGGATGCCTTCGCTGCGCGCCCCGAGCTCCTCGATGCGCAGCGCCCAGGCCTTCAACTTGGATTCCCTGGCGCGGGCGTCGTCCGTCTCGAGCCTGTCCAGCAGGTCGGCCGCGCACAGCAGGTAGGCCGCCTCGCCATCGACGTCGCCGGCTTGCTTGCACGCCTGCGCGAGCGCCTCGCAGGCGGCGGGATCGTCGCGATCGTGCGCTCGGCGCGCCAGCAGCGCGGGTTCGATGGGCGCGATCTTCGGCGCTTCGAGTTCGGAATGGAGCAACGACGCGAGGATCAGGGAGAGCATCGGCGCACTCTAGGAGCCGCTCCGGACCTTGGCCAGCCCCCGCGCCCCGCCGCGCGGACCATGCGCCGATCAAGCCCCCGTGGGCTCGACGCCGTGCCTCAAGAGGCACTCCCTCAGCGACTTCTGCGCGCGGATCAGGAGCATGGACGTCGCGTCCGGCGTGCGACCAAGCTCGGTGGCGGCTTCCGCGATGGATAGTCCATCGAAGAACTTGAGCTGCAGCACGAGCCTGTGGCTTTCCTTGAGCGCGTGCATGCAGTCGGCGACCTGCAGCTGGAGTTCGGCGCGCTGCAGGCGACGACTCGGCGTCGTGCCGCCGTCCGCCGGCGCCGGGGCGCCCTCGTCCTCGAGCGACAGGTGCATCTCGGCCTTGCGCGCCTGCAGCTTGCGCGCCTCGCTGGCCGCGACCCAGCGCGCGTGCTGGTACAGCAGGCGGCGGAAGTGCTCGGAGTCTCGCACCTGCCCGAGGTGCGGTCGCACCCGCTCGAGCACCTGGTTGCGCAGGTCCTCGGGCGCCATGTGGCGCATCAGCAGCGCGCCCATGACGGAGCGCGCCAGCAGCAGCACGCGCTCCTGGTAGCGTTCGTACAACAAGGCCACCGCGTCGCCTTCGTCGCGGCGCACCCGTCCCAGCAAGTCGTTGGTGCCTCCCGCGTCCGGCTCGCCATCCAGCAGCTCGGGCGCCGAGGCCGCCGGATCTTCGCCGATCGGCCGACCTTCGTCCTCGGGATCCTGGCTCGCGTCGCGGCCTTCCATGCTCAGCACTCCACGCCCTTCTTGCGCAGGCACTCCTTCAACTTGAGCTCCGCGCGACCAAGCAGCATGACCGCCGCCTCCTCGGAGCGCCCCAGCTCGGCCGCCACGTCCTTGTACGCCATGCCGGCCTGGTGCCGCAGGTACAGTACCTTGCGGTGGTCCTCGGTCATCGCGTGCAGGCACTCGGCGTAGAGCAGCATGAGCTCCTCCTGCTGCGCGGGCGCGGAGGGCCGCGTCCCGCGCTGCTCCGGTTCGACGCCGGCCTCCGCGTCGATGGCCACCTCCTTCTCGGGGTTGCGCTTGTCGGTGGCGCGCTTGCGCGCCGCGTCGACGACGACCTGCTTGGCGAGCCGCGCGAACAACCAGCGCAGGTGCGGCACGTCGGCGATGCGCTCGACTTGCCCGAGGCTGCGCAGCATGACCTCCTGCTTGAGGTCTTCGGCCTGCACGGACGCTGCCAGCTGCGAGCCCATCTCGGCCCTGACCCAGGCGAGGATGCGCGTCTCGTAGCGCGCGTACAGCTCGTTGATCGCCATCCGCTCGCCGGCTTGGATGCGGGCGAGGATGTCGCGCGTGTTGTTCGGTTCGGGCTCGTCGTGGATGGAGAGCTTGGTGCCTGTCATGGGAGGGCGCGTGCGACGCGACGAAATATGCCGTCGTCGTCGACTCGAACAGCCTAGCATCGCCCCACGCCGGGGATGTCAGCAGTCGAAGCCCTTGGCACGCATGCAGTCCTGCAGCTTGCGCCATGCCCGCTCGACCAGCATCGCCGCGACGTCGGCCGACAGGCGCAACTCCTCGGCCACGAGGTGGAACGGCAGGCCGAGCACCACGCGCAGTCCGAGGACCCGTCGCTGCTCCCGCGGCAGCGTGGAGAGGCAATCCTCGTAGGCGTCCATCAGGTCGTGGTGCGTCTTCTCGCCTGGCGCGTCTCCAGGTGGCTTGTCGCCAGCGGCTTGCTTGCCGTCCTTCCCAGGGGGCGCGCCGGGGGCATCCGGCCCCTTGGTGCATTCACGGCGCGCGAGCTGTCCTACGAGGCGCGCGGCGGCGAGGCGCACCTCGTCGCCATGGCTCGCGCGCGCGGCGAGCTTCGGCAGCTCCGCCTCGACTTGCCTCCACACCCTGTTCCAATCCGCTTCGTCGACGCGTCGTCGATCGAGCTCGATGCAGGCAAAGGCGCGCAAGCGCCGCTGCCATTGGCCGAGGATCTGGGCCAGCGCGGCCGCAGGGTCCTTGGGACTGTCGCCGGGGAAGCCGAGTGGACTCGAGGGGGGCAGGGGGATCGTCATGCGTCGTTCCTAGGGGAGGCGCGGGGCGCCGGCCCCGACCACGCGTCCAACCTCGAATCCGGTCACGGCACGACCTTCATGGCCGCGCGCCAACCGAGTTGCGGCGTCGCCTGCGCGGGATGGAAGCTCGTGCGCCGGTCGGATCGGGCCTGCGCCGCCCTGTCTGCGTAGCCGGCCCCGCGCACCACGCGCGCCAAGGCGTCGGGCGCGTCCTGCAAGCCGTCCCCCGCCCTCGGGGAGCGACCTTCGACCAGCGCGTCGGCGCACCATTCCCACAGGTTGCCCTGCATGTCGTGCAGGCCGAACGGATTGGCGCGCAACGAACCCACGCGCGCCGGCGCAGGCCGCTCGTCGAAGGCGAGGTTCTCCATGCCTCGCAACGAGCCTTCGTCCGCGCCGGTCCACCATGGCGTGCTGGTGCCCGCGCGGCAGGCGTGCTCCCACTGCAGGCTCGTCGGCAATCCGCCCCAACCGAGGAAGCGCGACCAACCCTCGTCGATGGAGTTCCAGCTGACGTCGCCGACCGGCAGCGCCGGCTGCTCGTCGGCGACTTCGTCCACCCGCGGCGCGTACCGACTCCACTGCGCCCGCGTCATCTCGTGCTTGGCGATGAAGAAGGGCGCCAAGTCCAAGCTCGCCGCCTGCGCGTCTCCGCCAGCGCCGGACGCGTCCTGCAGCGGGACGCGTCCACCGGGCACGAGCACGAACACCACGCCCGTGTCGTGCGCCAAGGCGAGGCGCCCTTCCGCGTCGCGCGCGTGCAGCCCGTCGTCGCCCATCGGCGGCTCGGCTCCCGTCTGCAGGTGAACGAACTCCCACAAGCCCGTGGTCGGATCGGAGCCCAGCGGCAGGAGCCCGAGCTGCTTGCCCAAGCGCTGGCCGGCCGGCCAGCGCGCGCCCGCGTACTTGGGTTCCTTGGCGACGCCCTCGATCGCCTGCGCCCAGCGTTGCCGCGCCTTGGGGCCGTCCGCGGCCTCGCGCGCCACCTCGAGCTGGTCCTCGAGCCGCAGCAGCTCGGACTCGAGGCTCGACAACTGGCGGTGCCACCATTCGTCCTCCGCGCTGGCGAAGCGCCACGTGCGGCGCTCGCGGCAGAGCTCCTCCAAGGCCTCCAGTTCCGGTTCCAGGCTCGCGTGGCGCTCCGCCTCCAAGGCCACCAGTCGTTCGCGCGCGCGCGTCGCTTCGGCGCGCGACTCGCGCAGCTCGGCGCGGCGCTCCTCCACCCGTTCTTCGCTCCAGCGCGCCAGCTCCTCGCGCAGCAAGTTGGCGGAGCGTTCCAGGCTCGGCTTGCGATCCGCGTCGACGAGCGCGAGCGCCCGCTCTAGGTCGGGCAAGGACCGCTCCTGCAAGCCCGAACGGAACAGCGCCCAGGCGCGCGCCTCGTGGCTGGCCGCGAGCGTGCGCTCGTCCGCCCTCGCCACGGCGCGTTCGGCGCACAGCAGCGCCAGCGCTTCCCGGCCGAACAGCGGCTCGCCATCGACTCCGCACCAGCCCAGCACCAGCCGCGAAAGCTCGCCAGCGTCCATGTCGCGCAAGGCGTCCAGCTCGGCGGCCGTCGCCTCGTCCGGCTCCTCGCGCGATCGCTTGGGCCAGGGCGCTTCGCCGACCATGCGCGCCATCCAATCCACCTCCGCCTCGCGCGCCGCGACCTCGCGGCGAGGCCCTTCGAGGGCCGCGTCGATCCCGCGCCGCAGCTGCTCGAGGCGCCCTCGCTCGGGATGCGACTGGTAGTCGGCTTGGGCCTCCTCCGGCGTGCGCGGCCTCGCGCGGCCGGGAGCCCTCAACTCGCGCAGCTTGGCCTGCACCTCGGCGAGACCCGGTTTTCCGACTTGCCCCAGCTTGTCGTCCCCCGGGCGGCCTTCGACCAGCGCCTGCGCCGCCTCCATCCACCACAGGTACGCCGGCTTGCCAAGGTTGCCGAGCTGGCTCGAGTCGCGCGTCGCCGCGCGCAGGCGTTCGACCTCCAGGATCAACCCGCGCATCTGCAAGTCCCGCTTCTGGGCGGCGAGTTCCTCGGCGAGCTTGCGCGCCGCGGCTTCCTGCTCGCGGGCCAGGTCGAGGTTGCGTCGCGCCTCTTCGCTGTTGGCCGAGGCCTTGGCGGCCTCCGCCTTGGCCAGGTTGGCCGCCTCGTCGGCGAGATCCGCCTTGCCCACGGCGTAGAGCGCGAGGCCGGCGACGACGACCACGAAGGCGACCACGATCGAAGCAAGGACGCGGTGGCGTTGGATGAACTTCTTCGTCTCGGCCCACGCGCCCGTCTCGTAGGCGGACACGGTGCGCTGCTCCAAGTAGGCGCGCAAGTCGCGCGCCAGCATGGCGCAGTCGGGATAGCGCCCCTCGGGTTCGCGCGCCATCGCGCGCTCGCAGATGGCGACGAGTTCCGCCGGCTGGCGCGGGGCGAGCAGGCGCAGCGACGCGGGCGAACCCGCCTCCATGCGGCGCACCAGCTCCATCGGCGGCAACTGGCGTTCGTCCGTCTCGAAGTACGGCATGCGCCCCGCCAGCAGCTCGTACAGCATCACGCCCAGCGCGTACACGTCGGTGCGCGGGCCGATCAAGCCGCCCTCCCTCCACTGCTCGGGCGCCATGTAGGGCGGCGTGCCGCGTCCGGGCATGCTGCCGACGAACCCGCCCAGGGCCACCGCCTCGTGCCCCGCCACCTCGTCGCGCGCCTCGACGATGCGCGCGAGCCCCCAGTCCATCACGCGCACCTCGCCGTAGCGCCCGACGCGGATGTTGTGCGGCTTCAGGTCGCGGTGCACCACGCCCTTGCTGTGCACGTAGGCCATGGTCTCGGCCACCTGCAAGAGCAGGCCCACGACGCGCGTCGTGCTCCACTCGGGATCGCCTTCCCGCGCGCGCCGGTAGATCTCGGTCAGATCCTGGCCGCGCACCAGCGGCATCGTGTAGTAGGCCGAGCCGTCGGCGTCGAGTCCGGCGTCGTGCACCGTGGCCACGCCCGGGTGGTCGAGCAGCGCGGCGACGCGCATCTCGCGCCGGAACAAGGGCAGCAGCCGCGCGGCGCGCTCGGGATCGCGAATGCGCTTGTACGCCACCACGCGGTCGAGCAGCAGGTCGCGCGCCTCGTGCACCACGCCCATGCCTCCGCTGCCGATCCGCGCGCCGAGCTCGTAGCGCCCCGTGGGCGGCCCCAGCTCCGACAGCTCGAGGCGCGCGGTCGCGGCGGCTTGGCGCTCCAGTTCCGCGTCGGCGCGTGAACCAAGTCCGGCCAAGCGCAGCAGCGAGTCCAAGCGCGAGTCGCCACGGTGGCGCTTGCGCAAGTCCTCCGCCTGCGCCGGATGCGCGGCGCAGAACTCGTCGAACGATGGCGCCTCGCCGCGCTCGTGCGCGACCACCCACTGCGCGTACAAGCGCTCGACGGGGCTGAACTCGTTGTCGTCCTGCGCGGCGTCCACGGCCTCGGCTCGCTTGCGCCTCAGCATGGCATGTTCGCGGCTGGAAGTGGCGTTCCCGCCATGCTCCGCGTCGGCCGAGCGCTTCCCGTGGTGCTTGGTCGGATGTGCATCCGGAGTCGGCGAGCGGCCGCCCCTTAGGCACGGAGCGCGCCGCCACGCACTTCGCCACGCGGAATCCCGCAGGAAGCGGCCAGCCCGGCCCGCGGAGTTCCGCGGACCGGGCTGGTCCTCGAGCCATGCCGTCCTCAGGAGCAGCTTTCAGGGGCAGCTGGTGAACGACTGCCCGAGGTTGACGGCGCCCGGGGTGCCAAGATCGCCGGCGGGGGTGGTGTCGGGCATCCATTGGAAGTAGCCGCGATGGCACCCGCTGCCCACGAGCTTGAGGGTGTTCATGCCGCCGGTAAGCACGTGCGGCAGCACGGGCCCCGCCACTCCACCGATGCCCGGGAACTGGTACGTGATCGGACCCGCGTTGCTCGATCCGCCGCGGTAGGTGACGAACTCGAGCACTTGCGTCTGGGCGCCCAGCACGCGGACGAAGGCGAAGCCACGACGGGTGCCGGCGACGAGGCTCGCGTTGATCCTCGCGACGCCCATGCCGCCCCCCATGTCCTGCACCGTGGGATAGGTTCCGGGCCCGCCGAAGAACCTGGTGTCGCCGAGGGTGCCGTTGAGGTTGATCAGCAGCACGCGATAGCTCGAATCCAGCACCGTGCCCGCTGGAGCCGCGACTTCGATGTAGCTGGTGCCTCCGCCGGTCATCCGGAACTCGTTGATGAAGAACTGGCTCCCGGTGGGCGGAGTGGTCGTGGCGACGACCAACGTGTTGCTCGGCGCGCTGAAGCCGACCGAGTTCGCGGCGCGGACCTGGAACCGGTACGTCGATCCGGCCGCGAGGCCGGTGCGCGCGTGGGTGGTCGTGTTCGCCGGCAGGTTGAACGTGCGCCAGTTGGCCGGGACGCCCGGGTCGAGCCCAGGATCGAGCTGGTACAGCACGTGCGCCGTCTCGTTGCTCGCGTTGTCGTTCCATGCCAGCGACACCGATGTCGCCGTCTTGGCCGTCGCGCGCAGGTCCGTCGGCGTGTTGGGCGTCGACGGCGCCGCCTCGGTGGTGACGACGACCTTCATGGCCAGCACGCGCAGCGTGTTGTTCGTCAATCCCGCTTGACGCCGCACCTGCAGTTGCAGGTCGTTGACCTTGGCCGCCGTCCAGTTGGCGTCCAGCGCGGTGATGTCGCCGCCAGCCCCGAGGCGATAGGCGCAGACGTACGCGCCGCCCACGGCGATGCTGTTGAACGACGGCGAGTTGCGCCAGCCGGTGTCGAGGCCGTGGTTCGGAGCGAAGGCGCGGAAGCCGACGGTGGCCGTCGTGTTCTCGTTGTGGCGGCACGACACGTCGACCTGCACGCGCACGATGCGATGGTTGGCCGGCAGGACGAAGTTGGCGAAGTCCGTCGCCGAGAGCGGCGTCGTGTTGCCGTTGGTCGAGTTGGTCGCGTATTGGCACGACGTCGTGTTGCAGTTGTCGCAGGTCGGCGCCAAGGTCGCGTGGGCTTCGTTGGCCCACGGAGTCGCGCTCGTCGTCGCGCTCGTCTCGGGCACGACGGTGGCGTAGGTGGTGACGACATCGGCTCCCGCCGAGCCGGCGCACAGCGCCAGCGCGGCACACAGGCCGAGCCAGCGCAGGGGTAGGGTGAAGTTGAGATTCATGGTGGTGGTCCTTGGCCATCCCGGACACGCCGGGGAAGGGCACCTTGGGAAACGGCGCGGGCGCTTCAATCTCGTTGCAACTTCCTAAATGGATCGATCGTTTTGGGAAGCGTGGATTAATCTGCGCCCCTCCAATCCATGAAGTCTGGCCTTGCCTGGCGGCTGCAAGGACCGGCCGTCTCCAGGAACCCATTCAAGCCGGCGGTGGCGCCCCGCCGTTGGCGAGACACCACCGCAGCCCCAAAGCCGGAGTCGCCTTGGCCTCACTGGAACGTGACCGACAACGCGTTGGTCAGGTTCCAGCCTTGCCCACAGGGGCCCGTCGGGTTGCGGTAGTACGCCTGAAAGTGCCACACCGAGCCCGGCAGGATCGCGCCGAACCCGCCCGGCGCCGAGATGCTCCAGGCGGCGATCCCCGGCCCCTCCTGGATGCTGCCGTTCGTTCCGCTGTGGCGGATCGGGAAGCGCAGGAAGCCCGTGCCCGCCGGCGACCCCGGAGGACCGGGCTGCACGCAGCGGAAGCCGTCGCCGAAGGGTGCTTGGGTCGTGGACGTGCCCGCGTACAGCACGCCGAACGTGCCGAGCGGCAGCCGCGTGGCGACCAGCCGCAGGTCGTCGGACGTGGTCGAAGTGCTGCCCGTCGCGTCGAGCAGTCCGCCCGCGCCCGACGAGTTGGCGCAGCCACCCGTCGCGTCGTCGTTGCCGCACGGGCAACCCGTGCCGAAGCAGTAGGCCGAGACGCTGGGGGTGCCCACGTTGATGCATACCTCGAGCGTGCTCGAGCGCTGCGGCAAGCCGTCGTCGGTCGCAACCACGCGCAACACCTGCAACCCGATCTGGCCGGGGCCGGGCGTCCAGCGGATCAGGCCATTTGCCGTCGCGCCAGCGGTCGCGTCCAGCACGACGCCGGCGGGTGCGCCCGGCTGCAAGGACAGCGTCGTGGTCTGCCCGGCCTCGGGACCGGTCGCCTGCACGACGATGGTCAGCGGCTGGCCGACCACCGCGGGCAGCGGAGTCGAGCCCGCGCCGCAGCTCGCGACGGGGCCTTGGGTGAAAATCGGCGCGGCGTTGGCTTGCAGGGTCTCCTGCACCTTGATGCGGAAGAGGTCCTCGACGAGGTCGTCGACGCCGTCGTTGTCGGCGTCGGAGCCCATCGCGTTGATGTTGAAGGTGCGCGCGAGGCCGCCACCCGCGAGCAGTCGACCCTGCATGGATGCGCGCATGTTCGCGGGCAGGTTGTTGTAGGTCGCCACGCGATCGTAGGCGCCGGTGGCGTCGAGCGCCGTGGCCGTGGCGGATCCAAGCTGGAATTCGGTCGCTCCAGTGGCTCCGTGAGGGTTGGAGGCGGTGGGTCGCATGTTGACCACCATGTTCAGGTAGGCTCCCCGCGCGAGGAACGCGCTGGCGGCTGCGTCGATCTCCGCCTGCCAAGCGGGCCAACTGTCGTGCGCGGGGCCGTTCGAGTTCGGAGACAGGCCTTGGCAAGGCGTGCCCGAAGGCGCGCAGAAGCTATTGAGGTCGTAGTACGCGCGGTCCGAGTCTTCGTCCGTCAACAGGATGACGTTGATCAAGGCGCCGGCGCGGTAGGAGATCTGGAAGGGAGCTTGCTCGAAGCCCTGCGGCGCGACGCCCAGCGCCATGCGCATCGCTTCCAACGCCGCTTCGTTGCCGCCCGATGTGCCCAATGTCCCGGGTTGCAGCGCCGCGACTAGCGTGTTCGCGTCGGCGGTCAAGCCCAGCCGCAATTGCGGCATGCCTCCAAGGCGCACGAGCGCAAAATGGGCGTCGATGTTGTTGGCGAGGCAGGCTTGCGCGAACTGCGAGATGCCGTTGCGCACGGCCGTGATCTCGTCGTTCATCGACGTGCTGGCATCGACGATGAACACGATGTCGGTCTTGAGCTGGTTGCCTTGGGCGAAAGCAGGCAGGGAGAGAGTCGCCAAGCCAAGGCTGGCGGCGAGGAATGCGCGGTGCATGGGTAGGTGGTGAAGGAAGGACCCGCCCCGCGCCACGTCGTGGGGATGCGGCGGAGGCAGTGGGACCGACTGGACGGGTCGAGATGGATCGCCCAGGGGCCGGCAGGGACGCGGCACCCACGTTGGATGGACGTCGCCGCCTTCCGGCACTTGGGGAAAGCGCGCGCGGCGCGGGATTCTCACGCCGAAATCGGCGCCGATTCGCGGCGTGCGGCCGCGTCCTTGGCCGAGCCGGATGCGGAGACCGCGTCAGGGCAGGACGCGCATCGCCGGGCGCACGCCCGTGTTGCTGTCGCGCTCGGTTGGGTCGAGCTCCAACTGCATCTGCGCCCCGAAAGGCTCCATCCACGCGCCTCCTCCCGCAGTCAGCCTGAAGGTGGCGGCGTCGAGGAGCTTCATGCCGTCGCCAGCGCGCGGGGGAACCTTTTGCACCCACTCGGAGATCAGGAAC
Organism: Planctomycetota bacterium; assembly: GCA_041157565.1. Taxonomy (GTDB): domain Bacteria; phylum Planctomycetota; class UBA1135; order UBA1135; genus SXXH01. The sequence goes on from JBEBCR010000158.1 coordinate 10,981, forward strand.
TCGTCATCCGACGCGCCCGCATCGCCGCACATCTCCGTGACGTTCCCGAGCATGTCGTGGAGTCCGTACGGATTGGCCCGCAGGCTCCCCACGGGCAGCGTGTCGGGTTGCGTCCTGCCGTTCTTCAGCACTTCCGCTCCCAAGAGCGACTCGTCGTCGTTGCCCGTCCAGTAGATGGTGTTGGTGCCGCCGCGCATGGCGAACTCCCACTGCAAGGCGCTGGGGAAGCCGATCGGACCAGGCAGTTTCGACCACAAGTCGGACAGCTGGTTCCAGCTCGGCTGCGAGACGGGCAGCAGATCTTGGTCGAAGATGTCGTCGGGATCCGGCTCGGTCCCAGCCAGGCGGTGCCACTGCGCGCAGGTCATCTCGTGCTTGGCCATGAACCACGGCTCCAAGTCGAAGCTGGCGACCCACTCCTCTTGGTAGTATCGCTTCGAAGGTGGAGCCTCGACGGGCCTCACTCGGCCGCCGGGCAACAGCACGAAGACGATGCCGGTCTCGGGCTGGAGGCGCAGGCGACCTTCCTCGTCGCGAGCGAGCCTGCCTTGGGCGTCGCGCGCGGGCTCCGCTCCCGTGGCGGGCATGTGGAACTCCCAAAGCCCCGAGCGCGGATCCTCCTCCAGGGGCAGCAAGCCGACCTGCGGCGCGAGGACCCCGCCTGGCCAGCGCGCTCCGGCGTAGCGCGGGGACTTGGCGATGGCTTGCAGGGCCTCGGACCACCGGCGGGCCGGATCGGGTTGGCGTTGCGCATCGAGCAAGGCCTGCAACTCGACGAGGCGGGCCTCCGCTTCCTCCAGCAGGCGATGCAACGCTTCGTCGCCCGGGTCGGCCATGCGCCAGGTCCTGCGTTCACCGCACGCCGCCTCGAGCCGCGCGACTTCGGCGTCGATCGCGTCCTCTTCCTTGGCGACTTCCGCGTCGAGACCCTTGCGGCGTCGCTTGACCTCCTCCTTCCACCGCGCGACGTCCGACTCGCGCTTGGCGCGTTCCTCGCCCTCGAAGCGCGCTTGCTCCGCTTGCACGGCGAGCAACGCCTCCGAGGCCGGCCCCTTGAGTTCCGGGGGCAACTCGTCCCGCAGGGCTTCGAGCGAAGACTTCGCGAGGCCGTGCTGGCCCGTGGCCCACAAGGCCCAAGCCAAGGCGATCCTCGCTTCCAGCTCCTCGTCGGGGCCCGCCTCCTCCACGGCGCGTTCGGCGTACACCAAGGCGCGAGTCTCGCGGCCGTACGATCGATCGGTGCCGCGGGCGTTCAGCGTGGCCTGGCGGCGGAGCGAGCGGGGATCGAGTTCCGCCATCTCGGCTTGCATCGCGCGGGCGTAGCGCTCCTTGTCGGGCCACGGCTTGCGACCCAGCATGCGATCGGTCCACTCCGCCTGGTTGGAGAGCGCCGTGATCTCGACCGACAGGTCCGCCTCTAGGTTCTCCCTGCGCAACTTGAGCTTGAGCACCTGCTTCTGCAGCGGATGGTTGAGGAAGTCCCGCTGGCGCGCGACTTCGTCGTACGTAGCGTAGCGCTCTGGCTGCCGCAGCTCGGCCAAGCGCTGGCGCACATCGCGCAGGCCGGGCGTGGGGCGTCCGTTGGGGTCGACGCCACCATCGACGAGCTTGCCGGCGCTCGCCATCCACAGCGCGGAGGAGATGGTCGTGTCGCGGTCCTTGAGCCGGCGCTGCAAGACGTCCGCTTCCCGCCCCAAGGATCGCAGCGCCAACTCGTACTGTTGCTTCACGACGGCGTCGCGTCCTTCCTCCGCCAGTCGCTTCTGCTCGTTGGCGCGATCGCGCTCCGCCAAGGCGACGAACCTGTTCGCGTCCGCCTCCTCGGCCTTGGCACGGAACGCCAGCGTCCCCACCAGCGACGCGACGATCGCGGCGCCGACGGCGCCCGCGAACGCCTTGTTGCGGCGGACCCACTTCTTCGTCTCGGCCCACGAGCCGGTCTCGTGGGCGGCGACGACGCGTCCCTCGAGGAACGCGCGCAGGTCGGCGGCGAGCGCGACGCAGTCGGGGTAGCGCTTGGCGAGGTCGCGCTCCATCGCCTTCTCGCAGATCGAGCACAACTCCGCTGGTTGCGCGCGCGCGATCGACTGGATCGGCCGCGGCGGACCGGACTGCATGCGCCTCCACAGCACGGCCGAGTCGACGCGCCCCTCGCCCTCCTCGTGGTGGGGCGGACGCCCGGCGAGCAGCTCGTAGAGCATCACGCCGAGGGCGTGCACGTCGCTCGCCGGACCGACGACGCCGCCGGCGCGCCACTGCTCGGGCGACATGTAGGGCGGCGTGCCCGCGCCCCCGCTGTTCTCCGCCTGCGCTCGCCGCGGCTCGTGCTCGCCGCCAGGCGCGTCCTGCGGATCCTCGGCGAGCTTGGCGATGCCCCAGTCCATCACGTGGACCTCGCCGTACTCGCCCACGCGGATGTTGCCTGGCTTCAGGTCGCGGTGCACCACGCCCTGCGCGTGCACGTAGGCCATCGCGTCGGCCACCTGCAGGAGGACCGACACCGCGCGCACGACGCTCCAGCCGTCCTCGCCGCGCGCCACCATGCGCAGCACTTCCGACAGGTTGCGCCCGCGGATCAAGGGCATGGTGAAGTACGCGCGCCCGTCCGCATCGATGCCCGCGTCGTGGATGCTCGCCACCGCCGCGTGCGACAGGCGCGCCGCGATGCGCATCTCGCGCCGGAACAGAGGCAAGAGCCGCGCCGCCGCGGCTGGATCTGCGATGCGCTTGCACGCCACGACGCGATCGAGCAGCAGGTCGCGCGCCTCGTGCACGCTGCCCATGCCGCCGCGGCCGAGCTCGGCGCCGATGGCGTAGCGTCCGCCGACGGCGCCAAGGCGCGCGAGGTCCTGCAGCGCGCGCGCCGCCTGCTCGCGCGACACGCGCTCGTCCTCGCTCGTCCCGAGCCCCGCTGCTCGCGCGACGCCGTCCATCCCGTCGTCGTACGCGTGCAGCGCGCGCAGCTCGGACCCCAGCGCCGGATGCGCGGCGCACAGCGCCTCGAACGTCTCGGTCGAACCCTGCGACTCGATCCGCAGGCGCCAAGAAGCGTAGATCCGTTCGGCGGGGGAGTAGGGTTCGGACGCGTCGTGAAGGTGCATGTCGTCGAGGATCGGGATTCGCCGGTGTACGTCCAATGGGGGCGTGGCCAGCGAGAGCGGTCCTGTCGCCCTGTGATGCCCCAAGCCTAGCAGTCGGCGTCCGCAGGGGATCCGTTCCGGCCCACCCGCATCTTCGGCAGGGCATCCAGGCCCCCGCGCGCGGTGTCGCGGCGCGCGCGCTGGGGGTCGGCGACGTCGACCAGCCTGCGCCGGCCGACGTCGCCACGCCACCCTCATCGCCGCAGCTTGAAGATCAGGACGCCTTCGCCCACGACCACGCTGCCTTCCCCTGCGTCGGGGGCGAAGCCGTCCTCCAGGCGGATCTCGTCGAGTTCGTCGACGAGGCCGTCGCAGTCGTCGTCGACGCCGATCCTGTCCGCGCGAACCGGTGCGATGGCGTCGCCGGCCATCACGTAGTACTGCGCGACGAACTCCATCAGGTCGCTCGACGCGGCGTCGATGGCCACGGTCCAGAACCACACGGTCAGTCCCTCCTCCTCGAGCCTGCAGCCGCCATGCATGCCGGCCAGCGCCGGGAAATTCGGCATGCTCGCGTTGCTCATGGCCACGAGCTGCAAGGTCGAGTGCAAGCCGCTGGGGCTCGCCGTGTCCAGGCCGGGCATGGTCGCGCCGTACACGGTGCCGCACTCGCCCTCGTCCAGGTCGTCGCAGGCGGTGTCGACGATCTGCTCGACGGGAACGAGCTGCAGGACGCGACCATCCATGTGCCCCCCGATGGGCAGGAACGGGAAGGTGAAGTCGCCCTCCATGTCGAAGTTGTCGACGACTTCGACCATGTACGAGCCACCGAGCGATGACGCTCCGTCGCAACCGAAGACGGGCGTGCCGTCCTCGTCGACGACGACATCGTCGCCGTCATCGACGCCATCATCGTCGCCACCACCGCCGCCACCGCAGGCCACGAGGGCGAGGCAAGCGAACACCGACGCGAGGAGCTTGGAGCAGGGGATCGAGCTGTTGATCTTCATGGTGCGTTCCTTTGATCCGTGGCCGGCGCCAAGTGGGCTCGTCCACGCGGGAACAAGCGTCCCGGCGGCGAACTTCCCGCGCGGAATCCGCAGAAAGCAGGACGCCCCGGCCGCGAGGGGCTCGCGGCCGGGGCGCTGCTTGCCGGCTGCGCGCCGGAACGAGATCAGTCGTCGACGTCGAGGCCGCCGCCGATCGTCCAGGCTTGCGCCCGCTCCGCGTCCAGCAGCACCAGCTCGCCTTCGAGCCCCACCGGCCCCGTGCGCACGCCGCGCAGTGCGTAGCGCGCGCCGCGCGCCGAGACGACCGCTGCGAAGCGGCCGTCTTCGTCGACCGGCAGGCCCAGGGCCAGTTCGAAGCCCGGGTTCAGCGGGTCGTCCATCGTCAGGCGGAGCGTCGGCTCGCCGGCGAGCTGCAGCACCCGCGCGACGCCCGCGACTTGGCCATCCAGGCCGAGCATGGGCGACTCGGCGACCGCCGCCAGGCGCGCGTCGTCGTCGCCGAGGTCCTCGACCAGCGCCGAGCCGCGCTGCATGACGAGCACCACCTGGCCGGCATGGATCGCCGGCACGGTCGGATCGAGCATGTCGACCGGCAAGAGTTCGTCCGCCTCGTCGATCAGCCCGTCGCAGTCGTCGTCCTCGCCCACGACATGGTCCGGCAGCGCCACCATGATGTCGCCGGGGTAGGTCTTGTACTGGATGGTCTGCGTCACCGTGTCGCCGACGCGTTCCACCCAGGAGACGCCGTCGAGCTGCACGGTCATGCCGAGGCCGGCGTCGTAGTACGAGCCGATCAACACGGGAGACACGGGCCAGACGAGCGGCGCTTCGCCGGCGAAGGCCAGCGCCATCAAGGTCGAAGGCATGACGCCGGTGGTGCTGGCGGTGCCCATGCCGGTGCCGCCCGCCGCGTACAAGGTGATGCACAGCGAGGCGCCGGGCTTGCCGTCGGCGCACTGGGACACGCCGTACATGTCGACGTACGCGTCGGCGATGTCCTGCAGGTCGAGCCGCGCGAGGTTCAGCTGCCGCGACTGCAGGCCGAGGTCGACCGGGAACAACGGGTCCTCCAAGCCGGCTTGGTCCTCGTCGAGCTGGTAGGTGGCGCCCACGATCGTCCACGCGCCACCTTGCTGGTCGAGGGCGGGCGGGCAGTCCCCCGGTTGGGGCGGGCGCGGAGGGTCCTGTTCGTCGTTCCCGGACGAGCCGCCTCCGCAGGCGGCCATCAAGCCGAGGACGAACAACGAGGTCGCGTGGATGGTCCGAGGCGCGAGGGTGTGCGTGAGCTTCTTCATGGAGGTTGGTCTGTGCGTGTCGCCCGTCCGGCGCCCATCGCCGTCGGTCGATGCTTCCAGCGCGCGGTCCGAGGCCGTCCAACGCCCATTCGGGGTCGTCCAAGCGGTTTTTCGGCTGCCCTCGCAAGCTCCTCCCGCCCGCGCCCCCCGTGGCGCGCCATCGCGTCTAGACTGGACGCCCGCCACCGGTTCCGCGGCTGGAGGCGCCTCGGGGGCGACCGTCCTCGGCGGCGGAAAGGACGATCCAAGCGACCATGGCCATGTTCGGACCCGAGGTGGAGCGCACCGCGCGGTTGATGAACCGCGCGCGCAAGGTGCTGGCGTACGGCGGCCTCGATGGCATCGTCCATCGGCCCTTGATGCACGAGCGCGGCACCTTCCCGCAGTTCGTCGAAGCGGCGGAAGGTTGTCGCATGGTCGATTCGACCGGGCAGGCCTACATCGATTGGGTCAACGGTTGGGGGCCGACGATCCTCGGCTACCGCCATCCCGAGGTCGAGGCGGCCATCGTCGATGCGCTGCGCGCCGGGCCTTCGGTCTCGTTGATGCATCCGGTCGAGGTCGAGGTCGCCGAGCTGCTGAGCGAGATGATCCCCAACGCCGAGATGGTGGCGTTCGGCAAGAACGGCTCGGACAGCTTGACCGCCGCCGCACGCGTGGCCCGCGCGGTCACGGGGCGCGAGCTGATCCTCCAGTACGGCATGCATGGCTTCCACGACTGGTTCGTGTCGCGCCTCGCGCATGTGCGTGGCGTGCCGGGCTGCTTGCACGGCCTGGTCAAGTCGTTCCCCTTCAACGACCTCGCCGCGCTCGAGGCCCTGTTCGAAGCGCACCCCGGCCAGGTCGCGGCCGTGATGATGGAGCCGAGCCGCGAGCAAGAGCCGGCGCCCGGCTACCTGCAGGGCATCAAGGATCTCTGCCGCAAGCACGGTGCCTTGTGGATCTGGGACGAGGTCATCACCGCGCTGCGCTTCGGCGTGGGTGGAGCGCAGACCGCGTACGGCATCTCGCCGGACCTCTCGTGCCTCGGCAAGTCGCTCGCCAACGGCATGCCGCTTTCGGCGCTCGTCGGACGACGCGAGTACATGCAGTACACGCCCTCCGTCGGCTTCGGCATGACCTTCCGCGGCGAGACGCTCTCCCTGTCGGCGGCGCGCGCGACTCTGCAGGTGTGCCGGCGAGAACCCGTGGCCGAGCGTCTCGCCGAGGCGGGCACGCGGTTGCGGCGGCGCTTCGAGGCAGACTGCGCCGATTTGGGGCTCGACTGGGCCATGGTCGGCCATTCCGCGCGCATTTCGGTGCGCTTCGGGGGCGGCAACGGCTGGAACGCCGAGTCGTTGCGCGATCTGTTCCTGCAGGAGTGCCTCAAGAACGGCGTGTTCACCAACGGCAACTTCCTGGCGTCGTTCGCCCACGACGAGGCGGCGGTCGACTGCACGGCTGGCGGCGTGCGGCGCGCGCTCGAGACCGTGGCCCAGGCCTTCCGCCTCGGGCCGCAGCGCCTCGCCGAGCCCGTGGGCGGCTTCCCGCACGGACCGAAGATCCACAGCGCGCGCGGCAGCGCCGACCGCCTGTGGACCGAGGGTCATGTGCTGCACATGTCGGGCTGGCTGCTGCTGCACGACGGGCCGGCCGACGAGGTCCATGTTCGTCGTCCCGACGGCCAACTGGTGCCCGCGGCCAAGGTCGCGCGGCCCGACATCGCCGGCGCCTTCCCGCACACGAGTGGCGCCGAAGGCGCGGGCTTCAGCGTATCGGTGCCCGAGGCGCTCGTCGCCGACGGCACGCGCCACGAGGTCGACCTGCTGGTGTCCAAGGCGGGGCGCGAGGTCTTCTCGTGCCGCATCGTCAAGTACGCAGTGGCCGACGCGGGGATCGGCGGCCCGTTCTGGCTCGGCGACGGCGTGCTCTACATCTGACGCCGGCCTCCAGCGCGGCGCGCCACCCGTCGGCGGGCGCTACTTGGGCTTCGCCAGGCCGAGGATGCGCCGGATGGGGTTGCGCTTGGCCTCCAGCCGCGCGTGCAGGTTCGCCACCTCGCGCTCGAGGTTCTGGATGTGCCCTTGCAGGTGGGGGCGTTCGGCTTCGAGCGCCTGCGCGTGGCCGTGCACGCCACGCAGTTCCGCTTCGAGCGCTTGGGCGTGCTCGCGCAAGCCGCGCGCGTCGGAGTCCATCGCCCGCGCATGGCCCTTGAGTCCCGCGTTCTCGCGCTCGAGCGTGTCGGCGTGCCCCTTGAGCGCCGCGTTCTCGCCCTCGAGGTTGGCGATGTGGCCGCGCAGCTGCGGACGCTCGGCCTCGAGCACCTTGGCGTGTTCGCGCAAGCGCGCCAACTCGGCTTCGAGCGCTTCGCCGTGCGCGCGCAGGCTGGCGAGTTCGGACTCCAGCGTCGCAGCGTGCCGCCCCAGCTGGTCGCGCTCGCCCTCGATGGCGCCGACATGGCCGTGCAATCCGGCGCGCTCCTTGAGGAGCTCCGAGCGGATCTGGCGCAGGACATGGCGCTCCGAGCGCAGGCTGGCGATCTCCTCCGCGGCGCGGTCCGAGACGCCGCGTCGCACGCGCGCGCGCAGGTCCTCGATGGTGGCGACGCCGCGTTCGGAGCAACGCAGGCAGTCGTAGTTCAGCTTGCCCGTCCACACGCCGCGCCGCAGCTCCTTGGCCTGGTCGGACTCGAGCACTTCGGGCAGCGGAGTCCGCTTGACGTTGCCCACCACCTCGGAGCGGCAGCACAACGACACATCGCCGTTGGAGCGCACGATGACGAAGTTCCACGGATCGGTGCAGTCGCGGGTTTCGCCGGGCCCGGGCGCCTTGTTGAAGCTCATTGCCATGTTTGACCAACCTCCAGCGAATCGACCAGTCCGGGTTCCATGTCGAAGCGCACGCCCAACTCGTCGGCGATGCGCTGCGCATCCTCGATCGCCCGCAGCGCGCCTTGCGGATCCACTTCAGAGGGGTGCAGGATCTTGACCGCGCCCTCGACGTCGGGATGCCGCACCAGGTTGACCAGCGCCAAGGCGTGCGCCTTGCGCGCATGAGTCCAACGCACGAGATCGGGCACGAGCGGCATGTTGAGGTGCGTGATCGTGCAGCTGATGTGCAAGAACGGCTTCTCGATGAAGTTCGACTCGCAATGCGCCACGAGCCGATCGAGGTTGTCCGTCAGCTTGTCGAGCTTCAGCCCGCGGCGCAGCTGGAACTGCAGGTCCGCGTCGGTCGTGTCGACGCTGATCTTGACGGCGCGGAAGCGCGCCAGCGTGTCGATCTCCTCGTCGTTGAACCGCTTGGCGAAGTTGCTGGTGATGGTCACCGGCAGGCCGCGCGCCAACAAGAGCCGCGCCACCCGCGTCCAATCGCGCAGCATCGTCGTCTCGCCGTGACCGCTGAGCTGCACCTCGTCGGGTTGCGCGCGCAGGAGCACGTCGGCCAGCGCCTCCGGCTCCATGAGCAGGTCCTCGCCCTTGTAGTCCGGCTGGCTCACGGGGCAATAAGTGCACAGCAGGTTGCACCTGCTGGTCATCTCCACGTAGATCGTCCGCGGACGCGCTCGCAGCATCTCCGGCGGGATTTCGTCGACTTCGCTCGTCATGACTTGCCTTCCTCGTCCTTGGCGAGGCGCGGCAGCCGCAGGAGCCTCGCCGCCATCCTCAATGTTCCCAGCGGCCCGTCGTAGCGCGCCAAGCGCAGCGTCGCGGCCTCGTGCCCGGCTTCGACTGCGCCGATGTGGCGCGCCAACCTCTCGAGATGCCCGTGGAGCACGGACTGCTCCTGCCGCAGCTCCTCGACCAGCCCGCCCAGCGTGCGCGCGTGGCCCTTGAGCGCCGCGTTTTCGCGCTCGATCGCCTCGGCGTGGCCCTTCAACGCGGCGTTCTCGCGTTCGAGCGTGGCGATGTGGCCGCGCAACCCGGGGCGTTCGGACTCCAGGACCTTTGCGTGGCCACGCAAGTGGCGCAGCTCGGCGTCGAGCACCTCGGCGTGCCGCTTGAGCGCCGGGTTCTCGCGGTCCAAGGTTCGGGCATGGCCCTTGAGGGCCTTGTTCTCGCGTTCGATGGCCTCGGCGTGACCCTTGAGCGCCTTGTTCTCGCACTCGAGGATCGCGGCGTGCGCCTGGAGTCCGCCGCGTTCGGCGCGCAGCGCCCGGCGCTCCTCGAGCAGGTGGCCGAGCACCAGGTTGGCGCCGCTCGCCTCCATCTCGGCCACGTCGAAGGCCGGCGGCGCCGCAGCGGCCCCGGAGAGGCGTGCTTCCTCGGCCAGCGACCACTCGCTGAGCAGCGCCTCGTGGTCCTCGCGAGCTTCGCCGTCGCCGCCGACGACGGAGCAGCTGCGGCACACCTCGGGCGCGGCGCCGCTGCGCAACGAGCGCCGCAGGTGCGTGGCCGCCGGTCCGTGCCAGATCTCGGCGAACGGCCGGTCGAGCACGTTGCCGAACAACATGCGTCTGTGGGCCACGGGATGGCAGCACGGCGCGACGCTGCCATCGACGAGGATGTTGACCGAAACGACCGGCAGCTCGCACGGGATTGGGCGGCCCGCCGCGCGCTTGGTGCAGCCCTGCTTGGCGGCGACGATCAACTTGGGCGGCTTGCCGCCGAAGGCCGGCGGCGCATCCAAGGCCACGCCCAGCTCGCGCGCGCGCGCGATGCAACGCGCGCGCGCGGCATCCCAACGCCACGGCTCGTCGCACAGTTGCTCGCGCGAGCTTTCCTCGGTGATGGGGATGACATGCTGCGCGTGGACGCCATCGAAGCCCAGGCGCCGGGCGAGCTCCAGCAGGGCTTCGAGCTCGTCCACGTTGCGGCGCATGAGCACCATGCACAAGGTCGCCTCCAGCGGCGCTCCGGCGGGTCGCTTGGAGCGCGCTTCCGCCAGCATCTCGAGGCCCTTGACCACGCGCGCCCAGTTCGAGCCCTTGCGGATCGCGTTGTGCGTCTCCGCCGTGGCGGCGTCCAGCGACACCTGCACCGAGGCGAAGCGTCGCCCGATCACATCCGCGACCTCGGGCACGCCCAGCTTCGATCCGTTGGTCACGAGTCGCAACGCGAGGCCCATGTCGGCAGCGCGGTGCGCGTACTCGACGAAGCGGTCGGCGATGGTGGGCTCGCCGCCCACGCCGAAGGTCAGTTCGGAGGCCCACGGGAAGACCTCGCGTTCCAACCGCAGCCACACTTCCGGAGCGAGCGACTTGAGGCCCTTGCCGTGCCGCTGGCCTTCGGGCCTCAGGTGCTCGTAGCACATGAAGCAGTCGAGGTTGCAGGCCGAAGCGACCTGCAGGTAGACATGCACGGGTCGGTTCGCGGGCACGCCCGAGGCGCTGCGCGAGGCGGCCGCGGCCAGCAGGCGGTTGATCTCGCGCGCCAGCGCGGGACCGCGCGCGGCGAGCTTGCCGGGGATCGCCGGCAGCGCGCCGGCGTGGATGTCGGGGGGAGGGGCCACGCTGATTTTGAAGCTAGCACGAATGGCCGAATCCGTGGGAAGATCGACCGTGTTCGCGCGCCGGTCGCGCGGCTTCAGACGCAGGACGGTTCGGCGGTGCAACATCGGCAACTGGGCAAGTGCGGCCTCAAGGTCGGCGCGGTGGGCATCGGCGGTTGGTTGACATTCGGCGGCTCCGTCGACGACGCCACCACGGACCGCATCATCGGCGCCGCGCTCGACTGCGGCGCCAACTTCGTGGATCTCGCCGACGTCTACGCCGAAGGCCGCGCCGAGGAGGTCGCGGGACGCACGCTGCGGCGCCATCCGCGCCACCACCTCGTGGTGTCAAGCAAAGTTTACGGCGCCATGAGTGGCGACCCGAACGATCGCGGGCTGTCGCGCAAGCACGTGCTCGAGTCCTGCGACCGCTCGCTGCAGCGCCTCGGCTTGTCGTACCTCGATCTGTACTTCTGCCACCGCGAGGATCCCTCGGTGCCCGTCGAGGAGACCGTGGCCGCCATGGACCATCTCGTTCGCGCGGGCAAGATCTTGTATTGGGGCACGAGTTGCTGGTCCGGCGAGCGCCTCGCGCAAGCCGTCGAGGCCGCGCGCGACTTGCGCATGACGGCGCCCGTGGTCGAGCAGGTGCCTTACAGCCTCGTGGACCGCGGCATGGAGGCCAACCTGCAGCCGCTCGCCGAGCGCCTGGGCCTCGGCATCACGGTCTTCAGCCCCATCGCCGGCGGCGTGTTGACCGGCAAGTACGTCGATGGCGTGCCGCATGGCACGCGTGGCGCGGCGACTCCGCACGTGGCCGGGCACCTCGCCGAAGCGCGCCAGGCGCAAGTGCGCCGCTTCGTCCAGCGCGCCGCCGAGCTGGGACATGCTCCGAGCACGCTCGCCATCGCGTGGACGCTGCACAACGAACGCGTGGCGTGCGCCTTGACCGGCGCCACGCATCCCGACCACGTGCGCCAAAACGCCGCCGGCGCGCATGTGCGCCTGGACACCGCGACGGCAGCAGGGCTGGCTGCGATCTTCGCCTAGTCGCCTCCGCGCGCGGCCGCGACCGCAGCTGCGCGCCCAACTTCGGCCGAGCCCATC
>JBEBCR010000159.1:0-3048 GCA_041157565.1 Planctomycetota bacterium
CTGGCTTTCGTGCTGGCGGCCGCGGCTTGGGCCGGAGATCGATCCAGCTTGGGCGCCAGCGCGGAGGCGCAAGCGTTGGAGTGGAAGGACATAGAACGCGCCGCGCGCGATTCCCGCCCCGAAACGCGTGCATGGGCCGTGCGCAAGGCCGCCGCCAAGGGTGGCAAGGAAGGCTGGCAATTGGTGGTAGAGGCCTTGCGCGACCCGCGCTCGGTCGTTGGCGACGAAGCGTTGCTGTCGCTGGCGGTGGGCGCCGACGAGGCCTGCCTGGCCCGCCTGTTCCCGCTCCTTTCCGAGGGCGATCGCGTCGTGCGCGCGCGCTTGGCGGAGTTGCTCGGCCGCGCGTCGGCCGCGGTGCGCATGGAGTGGCTGGCCACGCTGGCGAGGGACCACGACCCCGAGGTGGCGCGCAGCGGGTTGTCCGCGGTGTTGCGCCGATTGGAGGCCGGTCGCTTGTCCGCCGAGGAAGGCGAGGCGGCTGCCGTGGTCGCGCGGCTTGGATGTCGTGCACGGGATCCAGTGCTGCAGTGCTTGGCTTGGCGCATCGGTTGGCGCGTCGCACCCGCGCTCGCGGAGGAATCCGTGCGCGCCGCCCTGGGATCGCCCGACGAGGGCGTTCGCGCCGCGGCCATCGCGAGCTTGCAAGCCTCCCCGCCTTCGCTGGCGCTGGAGTTGGCCGCGCAAGCCGTCGAGGATTCCGCGCCGCGCGTGCGCACGGCCTCGATGATGGTCCTTGGTCCCATCGAGCGGCGCGCCGCGTTGCGCGCGTTGGCGGGCAGGTTGCCGCGGGAAGGCCATCCACGCTTGCGCCACAGGCTGCGACTGGAATTGGCGAATGCGCTGGGGTTCGACCACGGCGAGGACGACCAGGCCTGGATCGATGGAGCCGCCGCGTGGAACGGTGGACCTTCGACAGGCGGGGGGACGCAGGTGCGTCCGACGACCAAGGCGCACTTCTCCGGCCTGCCGTTGGTGTCCGATCGAGTCGCCTTCCTAGTCGACCTTTCGGGCTCGATGTGGTCCGCCAAGGTCGGCGACGCCACCCGCAAGGAGATCGTGGATCGGGCCCTGGCCCGCGCCCTGGAATCGCTTCCACGAGGCGCCCGCGTGCAACTCGTGCCCTACACGGATCGTCCCATCCCGTGGGAGCGCGCCGCGACGTCGGTCGACGACGCGCGCAGGCGCCAGGCCTTGGAGTGGTTCGCCAAGCGGCGCGACTCCGGCCAAGGCGACTTCCTCGAGGCGCTGGAGAGCGTGCTGGTGGACGATCATATCGACAGCGTCTGCGTCCTGACCGATGGGGCGCCAACTGGCGGGGAGCGGCACGAACTTGGATTGATCTTCGATCGCATCCTCGATCGGAACATGCCGCGGCAACTGGCTGTCGACGCCCTGCTGGTCGATTGCGCCAAGTCCGTGGCCACGCGCTGGACGAGCTTCTGCGAGGCGACGGGCGGGGTCGCCCGTCGCATCCGGATCGAGGACCTCCTTGGCGAGCAGGAAGGCCGGCCTACCGCGGGACGGTCCGGGGACCGAGAGGCGAGGCCGGAGGCGCCACGACGCCGATCCGGCGGCGAGGTGCCGACGGGAGGCGTGGTCGAGGAGCGCTAGACTAGAGCGCGAACCCATGCTCGTCCGCCTGCAACTCCGTTGTCTGCTGCTGTTCGCCTGCCTCGTGCCACCTGTGCACTCGCTCGCGACGCGCCAGGAGAGGGCCGCTCCCGCGTCCGAACAGGCTGTCGTGCTGGAGTCGCGAGCGGAGCGGCAGGAACGCTCCGGGGTCCTGTCCGAGGCGCAGGCGACCTGGATCGAATTGGCGGTCTTGCTAGCGCCAGGTCCGACGCGCGACGCGGCCGCGGACAGGGCCCGCTCGGTCGAGCTGAGGCTGCAGCTGCGGCGGGAAATGGCCGAGGCCTGCGACCTGCGCCGCGAGTCTATGCGGGACGCCGGCCTGGTGGGAGCGAGCGAGCGCGAGTTGCGCACGGTCGCCGAGACGGTCCCCTGGCTCGAGGTCGACTTCGCCTTGCTGGAGTCCATGGCCAAGGCCGCCAAGCTCTCGACGCCGGCACGCATCGGGCTGGTGCATGAGCGCATCGCGCGGCTGGAACCCAAGGATGTGCGCGCGGCGTTGGCCGACATCGGCCAGCTCGTCCAGCGTGGCGTCATCCCCGTCTCCGAGGCTTGGCCGCTGGTCGCGCGCGCGCGCGGCGAACCGCTGCCCGAGCGCGGCTACCGTTTCGAGGGTGGCCGTTGGGTGCGCGTCGACGACGTCGAGGCGCTCGAGCGCGCGGCCGGGCTGGTCGAGCAGGTCGAAGCCTTGCGCAAGGCCAAGCCCAAGTCGCGCGACGCGGCGTTCGACGCCTTGCTGGCGCTGGGCGAGGACGGCAAGGCCGCCGCCATGGTGGCGCTGCGCGCGCGCTGCGAAGCCGCCGTCGACGAACTGGGCCAGCGCGGCACGCTGGCCCAGCTGGCGCGGCTCGCCGACGACGCGCGCGACCTCGCCGACCGCCGGCAGGCGGCGTTGCGGCTGATCTTCGACGAGGAGCGCTACTTCTACCCGTACGCTCCACCTGAGTGCCCGCCGGAGCGCGCGCGGCTGTACGCCGGCGTGCAGCGCGAGGTCATGCAGCTCGTCGAGGCCGTGCGCGAGCTGTGGAACCGCAATCCGGCGGTGAAGCTGCCGGCCGAGTTCCGCTCGGCGCTGGAGGAGCTGCGTTGGGCCCGCAGGCGCGCCGGACTCAACGGGGTCGAGCTCGGAGCGGGCGTCTCGTTGCCGTCGTGGCTGGAGTGGCTCGAGCTCGAGCGGGCCAGCGTGGACCTGCGCGGCTTCGCCTTGGGCAAGGCGCAGCGCGACGACATCGCGCGCAGCCGCGCCGTGCTGCGCTTGAACGAGGAGCGCGCGGCGCGCTTCCAGAAGGACCAAAAGGCCGGCAAGTACGACGATCCGGCCGCGCAGTTGTCGGTGGCCGAGCGCGACCAGATCGCCATCACGAACGAGTATCGCGTCATGCTAGGCCGTAGCGCCTTGGCCTTCGATCCGCGCCTGCA
>JBEBCR010000160.1:0-21584 GCA_041157565.1 Planctomycetota bacterium
CGGCGACGACCAGATGGATCCCGTGTGGCTGCCGCGGCTCGTGCAGCCGCTGGTCGAAGGCGACGCGGACATGGTCAAGTGCAACCGCTACCAGCACCTCGGCGCGCTGCGCCAGATGCCCTTGGTGCGCATCATCGGCAACGCCGGCCTGACCTTCCTCGTCAAGGCGGCGTCCGGCTATTGGAGCCTCTTCGATCCGGCCAACGGCTACATCGCCGTGCGCACGCGCGCCCTGGAGCGGCTCGACCTCGATCGCCTGCCGAAGCGCTACTACTTCGAGTCCGGCCTGCTGGTGGAGCTCGGCATCGCCCGCGCCGTGGTCAAGGACATCGCCGTGCCGGCGCGCTACGGCGACGAGCAGAGCTCCCTCTCGCCCGCCCGCGTGCTGCTGGAGTTCCCGCCGCGGCTCCTGGCGGGCTTCCTGCGGCGCCTTTTCTGGCGCTACTTCGTGCACGACTTCACCGCCGTGTCGCTGTTCATCCTGCTCGGGCTGCCGCTGTTCTGCTTCGGCGCGTTCTACGGCGCCTCGGCCTGGTGGAGCCATATCCGCGACAACGCCTACGCCTCGGCAGGCGTGGTCATGATCGCCGCCATGCCCATCATCCTCGGCGCCCAGCTCCTGCTGCAGGCCGTGGTGCTCGACATCCAGCACGTCCCCCGCGACCCGCTCTGCTCGCCGCTGCGCCGCGAACGGCGCCGGCCCAACTGACCAGACCATGTGCGGCATCTTCGGCGTCGTCTACTCGCGCGCGGCGGACCTGGATCCGACGCTGGCCGGCGACATCCTGCGCAGCCTGTACCGCTTCTCGCAGACGCGCGGCAGCGAGGCGGCCGGGCTGACGGTGGCCAACGGCAGGACCATCGACGTGTTCCGCCAGGCGGGATCGGTCGACCAGTTCCTCGCCGCGCCCAAGTTCGAGGAGCTCATCGCGCGCGGCCTGGCCTTGTGGCGCGAGAACAAGTCGGGCTCCGACCAGATCGGCCTGGCCATGACGGGCCACACGCGCCTCGTCACCAACGGCCTGCAGTCCAACGAGGACAACAACCAGCCCGTGGTCGCCAACGGCACCGTGGGCGTGCACAACGGCATCGTCACCAACGAGGCCGAGCTGTGGGGCGCGCACCCCGAGCTGGAGCGGCGCACCGAGGTCGACACCGAGTCGCTCCTGAAGGTGCTGCGCTCGCACTTCGACGCCAAGGACGACCTCGGCTGGGCGACGCAGCAGGCCTACCGCGAGATGAAGGGCGCGGCCTCCATCGCGTTCCTCTTCGACAAGCTCGACGACCTGCTGCTGGCGACCAACACCGGCTCGCTGCACATCCTCGCCGACGAGAACCGGCGCTTCCTGGCCTTCGCCTCCGAGCGCTTCATCCTGCAGCGGCTCGTCGAGGAGCTCGACCTGCGCGGGCGCTTCGGCCCGATGCAGGCGCGCCAGCTGCCGGCCTTCCGCGCCGCGCTGGTGTCGCTGCGCGACCTGTCCGTGCGCGAGTTCGCCTGCGTGCCCAAGGAGGGCGAGGAGGCGCCGCGCGTGGCCGAGACGCGCCGCGCGCGCCCGATGGAGGTGGCGCTGCACACGCGTTCGCCCCAGAACCTCAAGCGCTGCGCCAAGTGCCTGCTGCCCGAGACCTACCCCTTCGTCGAGTACGACGAATCGGGCGTGTGCCGCTACTGCCGGCACTGGAGGAAGATCGCGCCCAAGGGTCGCCGCGCCCTCGAGGAGGCGGTCGAGCCGTACAGGCGGAAGGACGGCAAGCCCGACGTGATCGTCGCCTTCAGCGGCGGCCGCGACTCGTCCTACGGCCTGCACTACTTCAAGACCGAGTTGAAGATGAACCCGGTCGCGTTCACCTACGACTGGGGCATGGTCACCGACCTGGCGCGCCGCAACCAGGCGCGCATCTGCGGCAAGCTCGGCGTGGAGCACATCGTGCGCAGCGCCGACATCCAGAAGAAGCGCCGCTACATCAGGAAGAACATCGAGGCCTGGCTGAAGAAGCCGGAGCTCGGCATGGTCACCTTGTTCACCGCGGGCGACAAGGAGTTCTACGCCCACGCGCGGCAGCTGCGCAAGGAGACCGGCATCAAGCTGGTGGTGTTCTCCACCGGCAACATGATCGAGGACACGCCCTACAAGACCGGCCTGTGCGGCATCAAGGAGGGCGACCACGGCATGACCCTCACCGGGCTGCCGATCGAGAACGAGATGGCGCTCCTGTGGTACTTCGCCCGCAACTACCTGGCGAACCCGCGCTACATCAACGAGAGCCTGCTCGACACGCTCAACGCCTATTGGCAGACCTTCGTAGTCAAGGACGACTTCCTCTACCTGTTCCACTACCTGCCGTGGACCGAGGAGGAGATCGTCGGCACCATCCGGCGCGAGTACGACTGGGAGGTCGCCACCGACACGAAGAGCACCTGGCGCATCGGCGACGGCTCGGCGGCGTTCTACAACTACGTCTACACGACCGTGCTGGGCTGGTCGGAGGACGAGGTCATGCTGTCCAACATGATCCGCGAAGGGCACCTCGACCGCGCCCGCGCCATGGAGCTCGCCAAGGAGTACTCCAAGCCGCGCATGCCCTCGATCCGCGAGTACGCACAGCTCGTGGGCTTCAACGTCGAGGAGGCTCTGACCATCGTCAACGGCCTCCCCAAGGCCTACTGAGCGCGGTCAGCGCAGCGACTGCTCGAGCGCCGTGGCGCGGTCCGTGCGCGCGTCGCGGTACTTGACGACCAGCGCGCAGGCGACCTGCAATCCACGCGCCTCGGCGAAGGCGCGCGCGGCCGGATCCTCGGGGCGCAGCGGGCGCGTGCCGGGCACCACCACCGCGTCCGCGGGGATCTCGAGCGGCGCCTCGCGCGTGCCGCGCAGCTCGACGCCGCGCACGCAGTCGTAGACCACGCTGCCCGATGCGAGCACCACGCCGGAGGCGAGCACCGCTCCCCTGCGCAGCAGGACGCCCTCGTACACGCCGCAGTTGCCGCCGACGAAGCAGTCGTCCTCGACCACCACGGGCCGCGCGTTGGCGGGCTCGAGGACGCCGCCGATCTGCGCGGCGGCCGAGATGTGGCAGCGCGCGCCGATCTGCGCGCACGAGCCGACGAGCGCGTGGCTGTCGACCATCGTGCCTTCGCCGATCCACGCGCCGACGTTGACGTAGGCGGGCGGCATGACGACCACGCCGCGCGCCAGGTGCGCGCCGCGGCGCACCGCGCTGCCGCCGGGCACCACCCGCACGCCCTGCGCGGGCTCGAAGCGCCGCGGCGCCAAGGGCTCCTTGTCGAGGTAGGCGCCGCACGGCGCCGCCTCGAGGCCCATCGGCACGACCTGCGACGAGCGGAACACGGCGAGGATCTCCTCCTTGACCCACGCGTTCACGCGCCAGGCGCCGTCCGCCCCGCGCTCGGCGCAGCGCACCTCGCCGCGCTCGAGCGCGTCGAGCAGGGCGCTCCCCGACAAGCGCGACGCGCCGCTCACGCCGACGCCTCCAGGCGCGCCAGGAGCGCAGCGAGCGCGCGCATGTACTGCTCCTTGGCCCGCTCGAGGTCGGCGACGGCGACCTTCTCGTGCTCGGTGTGCGCGTCGAGGATCGAGCCGGGCCCCATGAGGAGCGGCGCGCCCCAGCGCGAGAGGTGCGGCACGTCCGTGCCGAAGGCCACGCCGATCCCCTCCTCGCCCGGCGGCACCTCGAACTCGAGCGGACCGTAGGACTTGTACGTGTCCTCGATGCGCACGTGCGCGCCCAGGTGGCGCTCGATGCGCTCGCGCACGGTCGCCGGGTCGGTCGAGGTGCGCACCATCACCTCGCACTCGGCGTGCGGGGCCACGACGTTGGTGGCGACTCCGCCCTTGATCGTGCCGATGTTGAGCGTGCTCGGTCCGAGCAGCGGATGCGCGCCGTAGTCCTCGCGCAGGAGCTTGGCGCAGCACGAGACCAGCTCGTGGATCGCGCTCGGGCCGACCTGCTGCGAGCTGTGGCCCGCGACGCCGCTGGCGACCAGCTTGGCCTTCCAGACGCCCTTGCCCGCGGCCACGAAGCGGTTGCCCGTGGGCTCCCCCACGAGGATCCAGCGCGGGCGCCACGGCTCCGACAACCTCGCGTTGGCGAGCGCCGCTCCGGCGCTGCCGGCCTCCTCGTCGACTGTGAACAGGCACCCCACGCGGTCCTCGCCCCGCGCGAGGAGCTCCTCCACGGCCGCGAGCAGCGCCACCGCCGGTCCCTTCGCGTCGCAGGCCCCGCGACCGCGCACGTGCACGCCGTCGCAGGAGATGGGCAGGTCGCCGGGCACGGTGTCGATGTGCGTGCAGACCACGACCTGCGGACGCGCGCCGCGCGCCAGCACGTTGAAGCGTCCAGGCGACAGTTCCTGCCGCTCCACGTCGAGCCCCATGCGCCGGCAGTGCGAGGCCAGCGCCTCGCCGTACTGCGCCTCGCCGCCCGTGGTGCTCGGGATCTCCACCCACTCCATCGTCCGTCGCGCCAGTTCGTTCATCGCGGGCCCACGATAGGGCCCGCCCCCGCCCGGTTCCACGCGCCAGCCGCTAGGATGGTCCCGCCAAGGAGCCAACCATGCACCCGACACTGCTCTTCGCCATCCTTCCCGTCCTCGCCTCCCCCATGCCCGCGGCGCAGGAGCCCGACGTGCGCGCGCGCTTCGTCGAGCTCGCCGACAAGGGCGACCGCGACGGCGTCGTGGCGTTGTGGAAGGCCAACCCCGGCGAGGTGCTGGGCGTGATCGACGCCGACCTGGAGGGGAGCCTCGCGGCCAAGGAGCAGGGCGCCAAGCGCGACGCGCCCGAGGTGCTGGGAATGCGGCGGCGCGCGCTGTTCGGCGCCGACTGCGCGCTGGCCGCGGGCGTCGACCCGCTGCTGGCCGACTACGTCTCGGCCTTCGCGGGCTTCGACGAGGCGGCCGAACGACGGTTCCGCGAGGGCCAGAAGGCCTTCGGCGCGGCGCGCGCCGCCTTGAAGAAGAAGGACGGTCAAGCGGCCTTGACGGCCGCGCGCGAGTGCCTGCAGAAGGCCCAGCCCCTGGGCGACTGGTGGGGCGCGCAGATGGGCCACTCCGGCGGCGCCCGCGCCCACGAGCTGCTGAAGGACCAGCGCGCGGCGCTGGAGTCGTGGAGCATGGCGCGCGACCTGGCGCACGACCTGCAGCTGCTGGGCGACGAGCTGCAGGCCTTGGCGGGCATGGCGCGCTGCGCCAAGGAGCTGCAGCTCGTGGAGCGCGAGCGCGTGGCCCTCGCCCAGGCGGTCGAGCTGGGCGGGCGCCTCGGCGTCGCCGAGGTCGAAGGCTGGCGCAAGCGACTGGCCGAGCTGCCGGCGCGCTGAGGGCCTCCGCGCGCCGGCGAGCGGCACGACCGCCGTCCCGCGGGCGGGACTGCGACGAGGCGGGCGCCCGGCCTGCGCACATCGGCGAGGATCCTTTCCGGCCGATCGGGACTCCAATGGCGAGGCGAGCCCGTGGACGCGGCGACGATGGGGCCGCCGCCCCGCGGGAACCAAGGAGTCGGTCATGGTCGGCGTCGATCCCGTGCGCACGAGCCGCGAGGCGGCTTGGCGCGAGTTGTGCCGTTCCGAAGGCGGCGTTTACACCCTGGGCGCGTCCGGAGCCCCGCGCGTGGAGCTGCGCGACGGGCCCTGGACCATCACCCTCGACGACCACGCCTACAGCGAGGATGGCGTGCATCGCCACCACACGCGCATGCGCGCGCCGTTCGTGGTCGTCGATGGGCTTTCGTTCCGCCTGCGCCACCGCACGCTGTGGGACAACCTGCGGCGCATCGTCGCCACCGATCCGGTGGCGACCAGCGACCCGAGCTTCGACGCCCGCTACTCGGGCGAAGCCAACGACTCCGCGCGGCTGGCGGCGTTCCTCGCCGACCACAAGCTGCGCAACGCGCTGCTGCTCGCCGACGCGCGCGAGTACTCGGTCAAGCACCGCGAGGAGGGCTTCGGCGCGCGCCTGCCGGACGGCGTGGACGAGCTGTACCTCGAGGTCGACGGCATCGTGCGCGACGCCGCGAGACTCGCCTCGATGCGCGCGGCCCTGCATCGCGGGCTCTCGCGCCTCGTCGAGCTGGGCTCGGCCGAGGCGCGCGATCCCCTCGTGCGCCTGTAGCGCGCCGCCTCAGGGCGCGACGACCAGCGCGTCCACGTTGGACACGCCGCCGGAGGGTCCGGTGCGCACGCAGGCGAAGCTGAGCGTGCGGCCGACCAGCGGCTGGAAGCGCCCGGGCGCGGCGACGAGTTGCGCCCGCGCGCGGCCGTTGGCGTCGAGCGCGCCCTGCGTGCCGACGAAGGTGGCGCCGTTCGCCTGCGCCAGCATCGAGAGGAAGAACGCGTCCTGGGCCAGCGGGACCTGCTGCCCGAAGACCGTGGTCGCCGGCGTCGTGCCCGAGGCGGATCCGAGCACGATGTAGGCCGACTGCGCCTGGGCCGCGCCGAAGTCGCACCAAATCGGCGTGGCGCCGCCGGCGGCGGCGGAGAACGACTCGCGACCGCAGACGAGCTCCTGGCCGGCCTCGGCGCGCAGTTCGACGGGCGGCCACAACTGCACGCGCTTCCAGGGATGCGCGACGACGAGGCGATAGCGCGTGCGTCCAGCCAGTCCCGTGCTGCGCAGCACGACGCGGTGGCGGCCGTTGCCGTCGTCGACCACCTGCGCCACGGAGGCCACGGCGCCCTGCTCGGGGACGACCTCGATGGTCGCGGGCGAATACAGGAGGTCGAGGCCGTCGAGGTTGGCGAGCTGGATCTCGATCGTCGTCTCGGCCGCGCCGTCGGCCGGGATGGTCGTGGCGTCCTGCCGCACGCGCGTGCGGATGTGGTCGGCGGTCGCGGCCTTGGAGGCGCGCCAGCTGTTGTAGCCGTTCTGCAGCGCCACGACCGGGTCGAGGCCGTTGGGCGGCCCGCTGATGGCGCGGATGTCGAGGTGGTAGGAGCCGTTGGCGCAGCCGGACGCGCTGGTGCAGCCACCCTCGACGTCGCCCGGCCGCGCCAGCACGATGAAGGCCGTGGCGGCCGACCACTGGAAGCTCGCCGGCGGCGCGCCGCACGAAGTCGGCTGCGTCTGGCTGCACGAGCAGCGCCCGTCGCCGCCCATCGAGCGCGCCGCCTCCATCGCGGCCATGACCTTCTGCGACAGGTCGCCGGGGGTCGACAGCAGCGCGTCGCGCGCCGCGGTCACGACCACGCCGCCGGTCAGGATGTTGCCCTGGATGGCCCAGCGCAGGTCCCCGTCGACGCCCGACAGGTCGAGGCGCGCCTGGCCGGCCTGCGTCCCGGTGAAGCTCGCCGGCGCGTGGCGGAGCATGGCGATGCCGTACTGGCGGCGCTGGTGCTGCGAGTCGAGCGGCGCGAGGTCGGCGATGATCTGCGCGGGCGAGCGCCCTTCCGACATCCACTGCCAGATGCGCTGGCGGTTGACGGCGCCCGTGTCGACCCACGACTGCGCCGCGGCCCCGCCCACGCCGACCTTGACGAGCGCGAGGTTCGGCTTGAGGTCGAAGCCGGAGATGCAGGTGGCCGAGGCCACGCACACCTCGCCCGTGCGGGTGTCGACGACCACGATCGACCAGGTGGCCGCGGCCGTCGAGGCGACGAGGAGCGGGGCGAGGCAGGCGGCGAGGAGCTTCTTCAGCATGGCGGGGCGTCCCGCGCCCGGCCGGGGCGCGCGCCTCCAATCCTAGCCGCCGCCGCCGATTCCGGCCCGGCGCGGGCGGGCCTTGGCCGCCATGGCGCGGCGAACCGCGCAGGCCCGGGACGCGCGGAGGGCGCCCTCCGCGCGGCCCCGCGCCGCGCGTCCGATCGCCGTCGACCCCGCGCGTCAGGCCGTCTCGTCGGCCTTGAGCGTCGCGAGCTTCGCTCCGCCCGCCACGGCCTGCCCGGCGGCGACGTGCACGTCGACCACCACGCCGTCGACCGGCGCGGCGATCTCGTTCTGCATCTTCATCGCCGACAGGACGAGCAGCGGCTCGCCCTTCTGCACGCGCTTGCCCTTCTGGACCAGCACCTCGACGACGACGCCGGGCATCACCGCCAGGACGGCGCCGCCGCCCTTGTTGCGCGCGCGCTCGGCCGCGCGGGCGGCCTTCTCGCGCTCGTCCTCGATGCGCACGTCGCGCACGTGGCCGGCCAGCGTCACGTACTTCTGGTTGGCGTCGCCCTCGATGGACAGTCCGTAGCTCTTGCCCTCGTGCAGGATGACGACCTGCCCGAGGTCGTCGACCTCGAGGTAGCGCGCGTCGAACGCCTTGCCGTCCAGCGAGACGACCAGTTCGCCGAGGCGCTCGACCACCTCGACCTCGTGCGGGCGCCCGTCGACTGTGATGTGGTACTTCACGCGCCACCTCCCGGCGTCGACACGCGCACGAGCGGGGCCTGCACCCCGGCTCGCGAGCGCGCCACCCACGCGTCGCGGTCGGCGGCGCTGGTCTTCAGCGCCGTGCGGCGCTGCTGGTGGTGGCGCGCGATGGCCGCCGCCACCGCCACCACGCCGTCGTGCTCCGGCGGGGTCGTGGACAGGTCCATGGACTCGAGGAAGTGCGTGTCGAAGTCGCCCTTCTGGAAGCGCGGATCCTGCAGCACCGAGAGCGCCGCCGGGCACGAGGTGCGCACGCCGCCGACGTTCAGCTCCTGCAGCGCGCGCGAGCAGCGCGCGATGGCCTCGTCGCGCGTCGCGCCCCACACGATCAGCTTGCCGAGCATCGGGTCGTAGTTCGGCCCGACCTCCATGCCGCGGTACATGCCGAGGTCGAGCCGCACGAACGGCCCGCCGGGCATGCGCAGGTTCTTGATGGTGCCGATCGACGGCAGGAACTTGTTGCGCGGGTCCTCGGCGTTGATGCGGATCTCGATCGCCCAGCCGTTCCAGCGCACCTTCTCCTGGCCGTAGCCCAGCGGTTCGCCGGCCGCGACGCGGATCTGCTCGCGCACGAGGTCGGTGCCCGTGACCATCTCGGTCACCGGGTGCTCGACCTGCAGGCGCGTGTTCATCTCGAGGAAGTAGAACTCGCCGTTGCTCCACAGGAACTCGACGGTGCCGGCGTTCTGGTAGCCGACGGCGCGGCCGGCCTTGAGGGCCACCTCGCCCATCGCCTCGCGCGTCTTGTCGTCGATGACGACCGACGGGCACTCCTCGAGCAGCTTCTGGTGGCGCCGCTGGATCGAGCACTCGCGCACGCCGTAGTGCACGCCGTTCCCCTTGTGGTCGAACAGGAGCTGCACTTCGATGTGGCGCGGACGGTCGAGGTAGCGCTCGAGGTAGATGCGCCCGTCGCCGAAGCTGGCCTTGGCCTCGCCCGACGCCGTGCGGAAGGCCGAGTCCATGCCGGCCTCGTCGCGCACGATGCGGATGCCCTTGCCGCCGCCGCCGGCCGCGGCCTTGAGCGCGATCGGGTAGCCGATCGGCTTGGCCGCAGCCTTGGCCGCCGCCGCGTCGTCGACGGGATCGACGAGGCCCGGCACGACCGGGACGCCCGCGTCCTTCATGCGGCGGCGACTCTTGATCTTGTCGCCCATCGCCTCGATGGCCTCCGGCGGAGGCCCGATCCAGGCGAGCCCCGCGTCGCGCACGGCGCGCGCGAAGTTGGCGTTCTCCGACAGGAACCCGTAGCCCGGGTGGATCGCCTGCGCGCCGGTCTTCCTGGCGGCGTCGAGGATCTTGTCCACGCGCAGGTAGCTCTCGCCGGGCAGGTTGCCCCCGAGCGGCACGGCGACGTGCGCCATGCGGGTGTGCAGCGCCTTCTGGTCCCAGTCGGAGCAGACGGCGACGGTCTCGATGCCCATCTCACGCGCGGTGCGGATCACGCGCAGCGCGATCTCGCCGCGGTTGGCGATCAGGATGCGGTCGAACATGTGTCGTGGCCTCTCAGAGCGGGATGTTGCCGTGCTTGCGCGGCGGACGGTTCTCCTGCTTGGTCTTCAGCAGCTCGAGGCTGCGGATGACCAGCGGGCGCGTGCGCGACGCCTCGACCACGTCGTCGATGTAGCCGCGCGCGGCCGCGCGGTAGGGGTTGTTGAACGTGCGCTCGTATTCGGCCGTCTTCTCGGCCTCCATCGCGGCCTTGTCGGCGGCCTTGTCGATGTCGCGGCGGTAGATGATCTTGGCCGCGCCGGCGGCGCCCATCACGGCCACCATCGCGCCCGGCCAGGCCAGGTTGAGGTCGCCGCGCAGGTGCTTGGAGCCCATCACGTCGTACGCGCCGCCGTAGCCCTTGCGCGTGATGATCGTGATCTTCGGCACGGTGGCCTCGGCGTAGGCGTACAGCAACTTCGCGCCATGGCGGATGATGCCGCCGTACTCCTGCGCCGTGCCCGGCAGGAAGCCCGGCACGTCCTCCAGCGTCACGACGGGGATGTTGAACGCGTCGCAGAAGCGGATGAAGCGCGCGCCCTTGACCGAGGCGTCGATGTCGAGGCACCCGGCGAGCACCGCCGGCTGGTTGGC
Source organism: Planctomycetota bacterium (assembly GCA_041157565.1). Taxonomy (GTDB): domain Bacteria; phylum Planctomycetota; class UBA1135; order UBA1135; genus SXXH01. The sequence goes on from JBEBCR010000160.1 coordinate 10,457, forward strand.
CACCACGCCGGCGACCCGTCCGCCGAAGCGCGCGAAGCCTACGATGATGTTCTGCGCGTACTCGGGCTGCACCTCGAGCCACGAGTTGGCGTCGACGATCTTCTCGATGACGCGCTTCATGTCGTAGGGCTTCTGCGGATCGGCCGGCACGATCGCGTCGAGTTCGGGATCGCAGCGGTCGTGCGGATCGTCCGTCGGGACGAACGGCGCCTCCTCCGCGTTGTTCAGCGGCAGGTACGACAGCAGCTTGCGCGTCAGCTGCATGCAGCTCTTGCCGTCGGGCGAGACGAAGTGGACCACGCCGCTCTTGGCCGCGTGGACGTGCGCGCCGCCGAGCTCCTCGCTGGTGACCTCCTCGTGCGTCACGGTCTTGACCACGTCGGGCCCCGTGATGTGCATGTAGGAGGTGTTCTCCACCATGGCGATGAAGTCCGTGATGGCCGGCGAGTACACCGCGCCGCCCGCGCACGGGCCCATGATGCAGCTGATCTGCGGGATCACGCCCGAGGCCTGCACGTTGCGCCAGAAGATCTCGGCGTAGCCGCCGAGGCCGTCGACGCCCTCCTGGATGCGCGCGCCGCCGGAGTCGTTGAGGCCGATCAGCGGCACGCCGACCTTCAGGGCCATGTCCATGACCTTGCAGATCTTCTTGGCGTGCATCTCGCCCATCGACCCGCCGAGCACCGTGAAGTCCTGCGCGAACAGGTACACCGGGCGTCCGTCGATCAGCGCGTGTCCGGTGACGCAGCCGTCGCCCAGTAGCTCCTGGGAGGCCATGTCGAAGTCGGTGCAGCGGTGCGTCACGAAGCGGTCGAGCTCGACGAAGCTGCCCTCGTCCACGAGGAAGTCGATGCGCTCGCGCGCCGTCAGCTTGCCCTTCTTGTGCTGGGCCGCGATCCGCTCGGGGCCGCCGCCCACGAGCGTCAGCTCGCGCATGCGGCGCAACCGGTCGAGGGCGTTCTCCGGCGCCGCCGGCGCCGCGTCGTTCTTCGTCTTGGTCATCGTGGGAGTCGTCGGGAGGGTTCGCCGCGGCCGGATGCGCGCCCCGTCGGGGCGGCGCCGAACGCGGTGGTCGGGACGGTGGCGGGTCAGGGCGCGAAGAACTCGAGCAGGCCGCAGGACTCGCAGCGCCAGGCGAGCACCTCGGGCAACCGGCGCCCCGCGGGCACCACCGGGCGCTGCGGCATCAGCGACGAGCCCTTGTCGTGGAAGCGGACCTCGCCCGGCCGCCACTTCAGCGCGAGCCCGCCGCCGTCCACCATGTCGGCGATCCAGCCCTTCTCCATCTGGGAGCCGCATGCGCGGCACTCGAGCTTCGCGGGGGCGCTCATCGCGCCGCCTCCCGCGCCGCGAGGGGCTCCTCGACGAGCTCCATCAGCACGCCGCCGGTCGCCTTGGGGTGCACGAAGGCGATGGTCGTGCCGTGCGCGCCGCGGCGCGGGGCCTCGTCGATCATGCGCACGCCGCGCGCCACGAGCTCGCGCACGGCCGCGGCGCAGTCGTCCACCTGCCAGGCGAGGTGGTGCAGGCCGCCGCCGGTCTTCTCGAGGAACTTGGTCACCGGCGAATCCGGGCTGGCCGGCTCGACCAGCTCGATGCGCTGGGCCCCCGCCATCAGTACCAGCACGTTGACCCGCTGGTCGGCGACGTGCTCCACCCCGCCGGAGGCGAGACCCAAGGTCCCGTACGTGCCGCGCGCCCCCTCGATCGAGGGCACGACGATGGCCACGTGGTGCAGGCCGCGGACGAGGCCGGCGAGGGCGGGCGGGGGCGCGGAGGAGGACATGGCGGGAGGCCTGCAGGGCGTGGACTTTCGGGGCCGCGCCCGGACAGGGCCGCACAGGTTACCAATCTCCCCCGCCAAGCTCCCCTGCCAGGCCGGGCATCCCCCTCCGAGGGCCAGGAACGCGCATTTTAGCTCCAGACGCCGGGCCCACTCCATCCGGGAGTCGCCTGGCCCGAGGAGGTTTCCCGAGACGCCTCGCGCGTCCCCCGCGCAGCGACTATGGTTCACCTGTCCCTCTTCCCACTTCCATGCCCGCCAACGGATTGCGTCGACTCGACCTCTGGTGCGTCTCGCTCGTCGTGCTGCTCGTCGGCCTCGCCTTCGCGGGGTCGCTCGCCAACGGCCACGTGTACGACGACGTGGGCGTCATCCAGAACAACCCGCGCCTCGACGACGCCGCCAACGTCGGCCAGTTCTTCACCGCGCGCAACCTGAGCGACGAGGACGGCGACAACGGCCTCTACCGGCCACTGACGATGTGGAGCTACGCGCTCGACCGCGCGGCCTTCGGCAAGGACCCCTTCGGCGTCCACCTCGTCAACGTGCTCATGAACGCGCTGCTCGCCGGCGCCGCCTACCTCCTGGCGCGCGGACTGGGAGCCGGCGCGCGACTCGCCGCCATCGTCGCGCTCGTCTACGGGCTCCATCCGGTGCACACCGAAGTGGTCGCCAACGGGGTCGGCCGCGCCGAGATCGGCGCCGCGCTGTTCGCGCTCGTCGCCGGCATCCTGCACTTCAGGCACCTGGCGCCGCGCGAGGAAGCCTCCGTCCTCGAGCCGCAAAGCCGCGCCGAGCGTCGTCGGGCGGAACGCGAAGCCGGACGGCGCGCTCCCTCGCCCGACGCCGCGACCTCGTCGGCCGGCGCCGGTCGTTCCCGCTGGTGGCTGGGCGGGGCGGTGGCGTCCTACTTCGTGGCGCTGCTCTTCAAGGAGACGGCGGTCACCCTGCCCGGGCTCTTGTTCCTCCTCGACTGGTTCGTGCGCGAACGCGGCGCGCTGCGTCCGGTGCTCGGCCGCGTCCCCCTCTACCTCGCCTACGCGCCGCCGCTCGTCGCCTTCTTCGCGCTGCGCAACCAAGCCGTCGGCGGCTTCTCGGTGGCTCTGCAGGACGTCATGGCCCACTCGACGACGGCCGACCGCGTCCTCTACGCCAGCGAGACGCTGGCGAAGTACGTGGGCCAGTTGTTCGCGCCGCTGTCGATGTGCGCGGACTACTCCGACTACCGCGACCTCGTGCGGCGCTCGGCCGGCGACCCCGGCGTCCTGATCTCGTTCGGCGCGTGGATCGCGCTGGGCGCCACCTGCTTCTGGCTGGCGCGCCGCCAGGCGTGGTTCGCGCTGGCGGGAATCGCGTGGTTCGCGCTGGCGATCCTGCCGGTCAGCAACATCCTCCTGCCGATCGGCACGGTGCGCGGCGACCGCCTGCTGTTCCTGCCGTCCCTGGGCTTCGCCTTCGCCTTCGGGGCCGGCCTCGACTGGCTCTCGGAACGCGCGCGGCTCGTCGGGTGGGCCGCGATCGCGCTCATCCTTGGCGCCTACATGTGGCGCACGCACGAGCGCAACCTCGACTGGCGCAGCCAGGAGACGCTGTGGACGGCGACGACGCGCGACAACCCGGGCAGCGCGGTGGCGTGGTTCAACCTCGGCGACGTGCGCGCCAAGGCGGGCAGGAAGGACGAGGCGGAGCGCTGCTACGAGCGCGCCTTCGAGCTGCGCGACGGCGCGGGCTTCTTCTACCCCGAGGCGCACAACCGCCTGGCGGCGCTGCTCGTCGAGCGCGGCGATCGCGCCGGGGCCGAGGCGCACTACCGGCTCGTCGTCGAGCGCGCCCCGCGCCAATACACGGCGCTGGTCAACCTCGGGCAACTGCTGATGTCGGACGCCGCGCGCCGCGACGAGTCGATCGCGCTCCTGCAGCGCGCCGTCGAGGCCAAGCCCGACGGGCACGTGGGCCAGGCCAACCTGGCGCAGGCGCTGGGCATGGCCGGGCGCCTCGCCGAGGCGACCAAGGCCATCGACGCGGCGCTGCGCCTGCGGCCGCTCGACCACCAGATGTGGCAGATCAAGGCCTCGATCGCCGCCGCGGCGGGCGACCAGGCGGGCGCCGCGGAGGCGCACAAGCGCGGGGAAGCCCTGCGCGGCGCCGCGCGCTAGAGGACCTCGGGCGGGCGATGGCGCCCGAAGACGCGCTCGAGCTTGGCGCAGATCTCGCCGGTGGTGGCCTTCGCCTCCACCGCGGCGAGGATCGCCGGCATCAGGTTCGACGTCCCGCGCGCCGTCTCCTCGACCACGCGCAGCGCGCCCTCCGCCGCGGCGGCGTCGCGCGCGCGCCGCAGCTCCTCGAGGTCCTTCAGCACCTGCGCGCGGCTCTCGTCGCTCGGCCGGAAGATCTCGGGCCGCGACTCCTCGACCTGGAAGCGGTTGACGCCGACGACGACCTTGGAGCCGTCCTCGACGCCGCGCGTCCACTCCATGGCGCTCTTGTGGATCTCGCGCTGCGTCCAGCCCTGCTCGATGGCGGCCACGGGGCCGCCGCGGCGGTCGACCTCGGCCATGATGGCGCGGGCGCGCGCCTCCAGCTCGTCGGTCAAGGCCTCGACCAGCGGCGCGCCGCCGAGGGGGTCGACGACTTCGGCGACGCCCGACTCGTAGGCCAGCACCTGCTGCGTGCGCAGCGCCAGGCGCGCCGAGCGCTCCGTCGGCAAGGACAGCGCCTCGTCCATGCTGTTCGTGTGCAGCGACTGCGTGCCGCCCAGCACGGCGGCCAGCGCCTGCACCGCCACGCGCACCACGTTGGCCTCGGGCTGCTGCGACGTGAGCATCGAGCCGGCCGTCTGCGTGTGGAAGCGCAGCATCCAGCTCTTGTCGTCCTTGGCGCCGAACTCGTCCTTCATGATGCGCGCCCACATGCGGCGCGCGGCGCGGAACTTGGCCACCTCCTCGAAGAGGTGGTTGTGCGCGTTGAAGAAGAACGACAGGCGCGGCGCGAACTCGTCGACGGCGAGGCCGGCCTCGATGGCGGCGCGCGCGTAGGCGCGGCCGTGGCCGAGCGTGAAGGCCAGCTCCTGCGCGGCGCTCGAGCCCGCCTCGCGGATGTGGTAGCCGCTGATCGAGATCGTGTTCCACTGCGGGACCTCCTTGGCGCACCAGGCCATGAGGTCGGTGGTCAGGCGCATCGAGGGTCCGGCGGGGAAGCGGTAGTTGCCGCGCGCCGCGTACTCCTTGAGGATGTCGTTCTGCACGGTGCCGCGCAGCTTCGCCATGGGCACGCCGCGCCGCTTCGCCACGGCGCAGTAGTTCGCCAGCAGGATCGTCGCCGTGGCGTTGATCGTCATCGAGGTCGAGACCTCGTCGAGCGGCAGCCCGTCGAGCAGGCGCTCCATGTCCTCGATCGAGTTGACCGGCACGCCCACGCGACCGACCTCGCCGCGGCCCAGCGCCGAATCCGAGTCGTGGCCGATCTGCGTCGGCAGGTCGAAGGCCGTCGACAGCCCGGTCTGCCCCGACTCGAGCAGCATCTTGAAGCGCGCGTTCGTGTCGCGCGCCGAGCCGAAGCCGGCGTACTGGCGCATCGTCCAGAACTGCGCGCGGTACATCGTCGGGCGGATGCCGCGCGTGTACGGGTACTCGCCCGGCATGCCGCCGTCGGCGGCGTCGCCGTAGCACGGCGCGAGCTCGATGCCCGAGGCGGTGGCGAAGCGCGCCTGGCGCTCGGGGCTCTTCTTCAGCGACTTCGCCCAGGTCTCGGCGAGCCAGGCGTCGCGTCCGCGCGCCTTGGGCGCGCCTTCTCGTCTGGTGTCGTGCGTGCTCATCGATCGTCCACGGGCGGGGAGGCTAGTCGCGCGCGGCGGCGTGCGCGCGCAGGAAGTCCAGCAACCCGCGCATGTCGGCGGGCAGCGGCGACTCGAAGGCGAGCCGGGCGCCGGTCGCGGGGTGCGCGAACTCGAGGCGCGCGGCGTGCAGCGCGTGGCGCTCGAGGCTCGGCGCGCCGGCAGGCAAAGGCACCAGCGCGCGCCCGCGCGGCCGGTAGACCTCGTCCCCCACCAGCGGCAGCCCGGCGTGCGCCATGTGGACGCGCACCTGGTGCGTGCGACCGGTCTTCGGCCGCACCTCGATCCAGGTCGTCGCCGCGTGGCGCTCGAGCACCTGGTAGTAGGTCGAGGCCGCGCGCCCCGCGCCCGGCTCGACCACGCTGATCCTGTCGCGCGCCTTGCCGCCGCGGCCGAGCTCGGCCTCGATCCACTCGGAATCGAAGCGCGCCACGCCGTGGCACAGCGCCAGGTAGGTCTTGGCCACCTCGCGCTCCGCGAAGGCCTCCTTCAGGCGCTCGAGGGCCGCGCTCGTGCGCGCCAGCACCAGCAGGCCCGACGTGTCGCGGTCGAGTCGGTGGACCACGCCGGGGCGGCGCTCGCCATCCTCCGACAAGCTCGGGAAGGGCCCATGGCTCGCGGCCAGGAGCTCGGCGACGCCGGGCTCGCCGGTCGGGGAGTTCGTGTGGGTCAAGAGCCCCGCGGGCTTGTCGACGACGAGCAGGTGAGCGTCCTCGTGCAGGATCCGCAGCGCTCCGACGGCCTCCGCCGGCGCCTCGACCCGCTCCTCGACCAGTTCGGCCTCGACCACGCCAGGCTCGAGGATCACGAGGCCGGGCTTGGTGACCACCGCCCCCGACAAGCGCACCTTGCCCGCCTTGATCAGGCCTTGGACGCGGGTGCGCGACCAGTCGGGCAGGCGCTCGCGGAGGACGTGGTCCAGGCGGCGGTTCTTGGCGTCGGCGTCCAGTTCGATGCGCAGGGTCTCGGCCACAACGGGCGAGGATAGCAAGCCGAGGCCCCACTTGGAGCGCCGGGGGGGCGGGACCGAGCACCCCGCGCCCGCCGTTCGCGTATGCTTTCCTTCGAGCGGACGAAGAGGTACACAGCACGCGCGCGATGAACGAGGATCCTTCCAGCGTCCACCCCCCCACGCCCGCCGAGGCCAGGCCGTCCATCCTGCTCGTCGACGACGAGCGCGCGCTGGTCGAGGTGCTCTCCGCCGTGCTCGCGGCGCAGGGCTTCGACGCCACCGTCGCCACCAGCCTGTCGGACGCGACCAAGCTGCTGCAGTCGCTGCGCTTCGATGCGGTGGTGACCGACGTGCTCTTCGACGGCCGCGAGGACGGGCTCGAGGTGCTGTGCGCGGCGCGGGAACTGCAGCCGCACGCCGTGGTGCTGATGATGACGGGCCGCGCGGAGATCCCCGCGGCCGTGGCGGCCATCAAGAAGGGCGCCGCCGACTACCTGCAGAAGCCGATCGATCCCGTGGTGCTCGGCGCCACCTTGTCGCGCGTGCTCGAGGAGCAGAGGATCGCCGCGCCTTCGCTGGGCTTCGCCGACCTCGCCGGCATCCTCACTTCGATGGTCGCGCACACGATCGAGCGCGTGGACCCCTACACCGCCGGGCACGGCGCGCGCACGCGCAAGTACTGCCGCATGCTGGCGCAGAAGCTCGCGCTCGACGACCGCTCGCGCGAGCGCCTCGAGCTCGCCGGCATCGCCCACGACTACGGCAAGATCTACCTGGACGACCTGGGCTTCCTGACCAAGAACGGCCCGCTGACCCCCGAGGAGTACGAGGAGGTCAAGAAGCACCCGCTGCTCGGCGCGCGCAAGCTCGGCACGCACCCGATGCTCAAGGAGGTCTGCCAGTTCGTCGCCGAGCACCACGAGCGCTGGGACGGCACGGGCTATCCGCGCCGCATCAAGGGCGAGGAGATCTCGCTGCCCGGCCGCATCCTGTGCGTGGTCGAGGTCTTCGATTCGCTGGCCACCAAGCGCTCCTACAAGGAAGGCTGGGAGCTCTCCAAGGTGCTCGACTTCTTCGCCGAGCAGCGCGGCAAGATGTTCGATCCCGCGGTGCTGGACCAGTTCCTCGTCCTGCTCGAGGAGCACGGCGATTCCTGGCTGAAGGCGCCGGCCGCGGCGCGCGCCGAAGCCACGGCCCGCAAGGCGGCCGGGGGAGGCTGAGGCCGCGGGGCGAAAAGTGGTATCTTGGATGCCACTTTTCCGCGCCGGGCGAAGCGGGGTGCGGCGCTCCACGCGTCCGCCTCGCCACCGCTCCGCCCGCGGCCCCGAGGCGCGCCAGGCGCGCGACTTCGCTCGTCCGCCGCCGCGCGGCAGACTGTGCAGGCCATGCGCCCGCCCCTCGCCGCCCTCCTCACGTGCCTCTTCGCCTGGTCCTGCGCCTCCACGCGCGCCGACGCCGCGCGCGAGGACGATTGGCTGGTGCTCGTCAGGAGCTGCCGCCTGCCGGAGGAGTTCGACTGGTACGCGCGCTTCGCGCACCACCACTGGATCGACGTGCGCGACAAGGACTCGGGTGAGTGGCGGCGCATCGAAGTGCGCGCCGCGGGCCTGCCCGGCGAGTCGCGGCGCATCGACGAGACGGCGGCGCGTTCTCGATTGCGCTGGCAGCGGACGGTCGAGACGCAAGCCGTGCTGCGCGGAGAGGAGGCGCGACGGGCGCAAGTGGAGCTCGCGCAGGCCGTCGCGCGCCGCGGCGCGCGCTACGCGGACGACTACCAGCCCTGGCCCGGCCCGAACAGCAACACCTTCGTCCGCGAGCTGTGCGACGACGTCGATGGCCTCGCGGCCGTGCTCGACCACAACGCCATCGGCAAGGACCACGACGGCTGGATCGGCGGCGGAGCGGCGACCTCGGAGACGGGCGTGCGCGGCGACATCGGACCGCTGGGCCTGACCTTGGCGGCGCGGGAGGGCGTGAAGCTGCGCGTGCTGGCGCTGGAGTTCGGCGTGCAGGCTTGGCCGCCCGCGCTGCACCTGCCCGTACTGCCGCCGATCCCCTGGTCGGCGAGACCCGACGACCCGCGACCGCCCGAGGCGGAGTCGTCCCTGGTCGTGGGCGACTCCGGCCTCGCGCGCATGGAACAGACGCGCACGCGCACGGAGGCCTGGAGCACGACGTGGCTGCGCAACGACGCGTCGAGCTGGATCCACGTCGCCTGCGCGAAGACCGACGCCGGGTGGCGCATCGTCGCCAGGACCTGGGACGGCGAGCGCCTGGCCGAGGCCGACGAGCTCCTCGCCGACGGGGCGGGCGTCGAGCACTCGCTGCGCCTGGCGGCGGCCGGCCTAGACGTGCGACTCGACCTGCGCGTCGACGCGCCGGGCACGCTGTTCGAGCGCGCCGCCTGCCGCGCCGGCCTGCCCGCCGAGGCGGAGCGCGCCGAGGCGGACAGGACGGACCCCGCTGCTCCCTGAGGAGTCGGCGGCCGAGTTCGCGGCGGTCCCTCCAGCTCAGAACCCGGCGGCGTTCTTCTCCAGCATCGCGAGCTCGGCCCGCATCTCGGCGAGGCGCGCGCGCTCCTCGACGACGACCTCGGGATCGGCGCGCTCGACGAAGGCGGCGTTCTGCAGCTTGGCCTCGCAGCTCTTGATGCCGGCGCGCACCTTCTCGGCGCGGCGCACGAGCTGGTCCTTGAGCTTGGCGAGGTCCACCGCCTCGCCCAGCGGCACGACGACCTCGACGCCGCCCACCACCGACACGGCCGAGTTCCTCGGACGCTCGACGGCGGCGACGACGGACATCGACTCGAGGTGGGCCAGCGCCTGCGCGACGCCGGCATGGCGGCCGAGGATCTCGCGCGTCGCCGGCTTGTCGGCGGCGACGATCGAGGCGAGCTTGGCGCGCTCGGCGAGCCCCGCGAGGTTGCGGATCTGGCGCACGGCGCCGACGAGGTCCTGCAGGACCTGCATCTCGCGCTCGGCGGCTTCGTCCACGGCGAGGCTCGCGCCGTCCGGCCAGCGGTGGTTCATCAGCATCGGCGCCTGGCGGCCGAGCGCCTCGTTCAGCGACTTCCACAGCACCTCCGTCATGTACGGGGTGAACGGATGCAAGAGCGCCAGCGCGTCCTCGAGCACGCGCACCAGCGTGCCGCGCGCCACGGCGCCCGAAGCGCCCGCGTCGCCGAAGCGCGACTTGACGATCTCCACGTACCAGTCGCAGAAGTCGTTCCACACGAAGCGGTACAGCGCCATCGCCGCGTCGTTCATGCGGTACTCGTCCAGCGCGTTCGACACCTCGGTCCGCGCCTGCGCCAGCCGCGACAGGATCCAGCGGTCCTCCATCGCCAGCGCCGCGCGGCCCGCCGCCGACACCGGATCGAGGCGCTCGCCGGCGAGGTTGAGCAGCACGAAGCGCGCCGCGTTCCAGACCTTGTTGCTGAAGCGGAAGCCCTGCTCGAAGCGGTCGGGCGACAGCTTCACGTCCTGGCCTTCCTTGGTCAGCAGCACGAGGCTGTAGCGCACGGCGTCGGCGCCGTACTTGTCGATCATCTCGATCGGGTCGATGCCGTTGCCGGCCGACTTGCTCATGCGGCGGCCCTTGCCGTCGAGCACCGTGGCGTGCACGTTGCAGACGTCGAAGGCGCAGCGGCGCTCCCACGGCACCTGGTCGACGAACTCGTAGCCGGCCATGATCATGCGCGCCACCCACAGGTAGATGATCTCGCGCGCCGTGGAGAGGAACTGCGTCGGGTAGAAGCGCCGCAGGTCCTCGGTCGAGTCGGGCCAGCCCAGCGTGGCGAAGGGCCACAACCAGCTCGAAGCCCACGTGTCGAGCACGTCGGGATCCTGGCGCGTGATCGGCTTGCCGGTCTTCGGGTGCGGCGCGCCGATGGCGAGGTCCTCGCGCGAGGCGACCGGCACGCCGTCCTCGTCGTACCACACCGGGATCTGGTGGCCCCACCACAGTTGGCGGCTGATGCACCAGTCGTGCACGTTCTCGAGCCAGTCGAGGTAGACCTTGGTCCAGCGCTCGGGCCGGAAGCGCAGCGCGCCGTCCTTGACCGCGGCGATCGCCGGCTTGGCCAGGGGCTCCATCTTCACGAACCACTGTTCCGAGACGAGCGGCTCGACGACGCTCTTCGAGCGGTCCGAGATGGCGACGTTGTGCGTGTAGTCGGCCACCTTGCCGAGGAGCCCGAGCTCGTCGAGCTTCTTCGCCACGGCCTCGCGCGCCTTCTCGCGCGGCATGCCGGCGAACTCGCCCGCCGCGGCGTTCAAGCGCCCGTCCTTCTCGTAGATGTGCACGAGCGGCAGCTTGAAGCGGTTGCCGCGCTCCCAGTCGGCAGGATCGTGCGCCGGCGTGACCTTGACGGCACCCGTGCCGAAGTCGGTCTCGACCTCTTCGTCGAGGATGACCGGGATCTCGCGCCCCACGAGCGGCAGCACCAGCGTCGCGCCGTGCAGGTGCTTCCAGCGCTCGTCCGCCGGGTTCACCGCCACCGCCGTGTCGCCGAACATCGTCTCGGGGCGCGTCGTCGCCACCACCACGAACTCGCCGTCCC
>JBEBCR010000161.1:0-3023 GCA_041157565.1 Planctomycetota bacterium
CAACAAATACACGAACAACCACAACGATAAGAGACAAATCATTTCAAAACGGAGCAAGTACGATGTCCGCGACGACGTCGTCGACGACCCGCAACGCGCCGTTGGCGGCGACTCCCAGCGAGGTGATGCGCGTGAACGACACGAAGGTTCCGCAGTCGGCCGACGTGCATTCGCTCGCGCAGGCGAGCTCGTAGCCTTGCTGCCGGTAGAACTCCGCGCCGAGGCCGTTGAGGCCGACGATCGACTGGAACGCGATGCCCCCATCGGTGATGGTGCTGCTGTTGGCCGCGTAGATCGCGTCGCCGGAGTCGACGGCCACGTCGAAGACCGAGCCCAGGTTGGTGGGCTGGAACGACTCGTCGAGCGTGGCCTGGTCGAGCTCGAGCGACACGACCAGGCGCGCCACGCCGTAGCTGCCGCTGGGATCGCCGAGCACGACGCGTCCCTGCTTGTCGATCGCCATGCTCTGCACCGAAGAGAGGAAGCCCAGCGTCGATTCGTCGCCAGGCTCGATCACCCGCGGCTGGTCGTCGAACGAATCCAGGCGGTAGAGCTGCAGCCCTGGCACCACGCGGCCGCTGCCCTGGTCCACGCTGCCATCTGGATTCAGGCGCGCGAGGCGGTCATGGCCCAGGCCGTTCACCTGCAGGAACTGCCCACCCACGACGATCTTGCCTTGGCCGTCCTGCAACGCGATCGCCAGCACCGCGTCGTCGGTCGACGCTCCAAAGGATGCGTCGACCTGGCCGCTCTCGAGGAGGCGCACGATGTTGCCGCGCGGCGCGCCGTTCCAACGGTCGAAGCCGCCGCCGACCAGCAGCTTCCCATCGGGCTGCAGCGCGAAGGCGTAGACGAAGGGCGCCTGCTGCGAGGCGAAGCCCGGGCCCGTGCCGATGTCGTAGGACGCGTCGAGGCTGCCGTCCGAGAGGAGGCGCAGCAACCGGTTGGCCGGCGTCTGCCCGATGAAGTTGAACTCGCCACCGACGTAGACGCGCCCCGAGAAGTCCACGGCGACATCGTGCACCTCGAGGTCCACGCCCCCGTTGCTGGGGAAGAACGACTGGTCGAGCGAACCGTTGGCGTCCAAGCGCGCGATGCGGTTGCGCGTCTGGCCGTTCACCACCGTGAAGGAACCGGCGACGAGCAGCTTGCCGTCGCTCTGGACCACGATCGAGTGCACGGCGTTGTCGAACGTCGGGTTGAAGGTGGTGGAGATCGTTCCGTCCGACTCGAGCTTGCGCAGGAAGCCGGCCTGCAAGTCCTTGCCCCCGACGTAGGCGCTCTTGTAGTCCGCGATGGAGGGATTGTCCTGCACGGCGATGGCCTGCACCGTGCTGCCCTGCGGCAGGCCGAGGTCGAGGGCGTCGACCACTCCCGAGGCGGAGACGCGCGCGAAGGCGTTGCGCAGATCGAAGCCGAAGCTGCTGAAGTCGCCGCCGACCAGCACCGTCCCGTTCGAATCGGGGATGGACGCGAGGGCGAACACCGTGCTGCCCGACGGCACTCCGCCAAAGGGGTTGAAGGCGAAGTCGAGGCTGCCGTCGGCGAGCAGCCGCGCGATGCCGCCACGCTGGACCCCGTCGTAGGACTGGAAGACGCCGCCGATGTAGCCGCGGTTGGGAAGGGACGACGGGACGACGGTCCACACCGGGCCGTCGGCCTCGCTGGTCGGACCGGCCGAGGCCTCGGCCACGAAGTAGATCGCGCCGTCGCACGCGACGGACAGGGTGCCCAGGCGGAAGTCGAGGAACTCGCCGAGCAAGCGTTCGTCGGGCACGGCGGCGCCGGGCGCCAGGCGCCGCAGCACGTAGCCGCGCGCCGGATCGTAGTCGACCCAGTAGCCGTTGCCGTCGCAGTCGGCGGCGACGTTGGGCTCGATGACGCCCTGGCCGGAGCCGGTGAACTGCAGGAACTGGTCGCCGACCGAGGCGAGCAGCTGGTTCGTGCGGATGTCGAGCTGGCGGATGAAGAAGTTCGTCGGCGGCCCCTGCGCCGTGCCCAGCGAGGACAGTCCGCCGCTCGAGTCGGCGTAGGCGACGTAGTAGAGGTTCCCGCCCGCGGCCGTGGCGGTCGCCTCGGACCCCACGGGGAAGTCGCCGCCGAACAGCACGAAGGGCGGCGGGGCGCTGCCGAAGCTGGCGCTGTTCACCTGCAGCGCCGCCCCGCCCAGGCGGGTGTCGTCGCCGACGGCGCTGGCCTGCAGCGGGAACACGGCCGACACGTTCTGCCTGCCGATCAAGGTCAATCGGCGCGGCTCGGCCTGCACGGTGAACGCCTCGGCGAGCGCGGCGGGCAGGATCCAGTTCACCGGCGCGTCCGGAGCGTCGGCGACGGTCGCCTCGACCACCACGGTCTGTCCGGCGCGCGCGCTGAGTTGGCAAGGATCGAGGCGCACGCCTCGAGACTCGCACTCGCCCTCCGACACGAAGCAGGAACCGGCCAGCGTGGACGCCGCGAGGGCGGCCCAGATCGAGCCGCCGCGCTTCACAGCTTCACCGACAGGCCGAACAGGAGGTCGAAGACTTCCTCGTCGCCGCCCAGCGATTCGTCGAGGCTGGTGAACGACAGGCGCGGCTCGATGTCGATCGAGACGCGCGGATCGATCCAGAAGCGCAGTCCGGCGTGCGCGCCGTAGGAGAAGGCGGTCTCGCCATCGCCACCCGACGGATCGGTGTGGAGCACGCCGATCTGCGGGCCGGCGTAGATGGTCATCTGCGGCGACGTCCACCAGTTGTAGTTGTAGTAGCCGCCCGCGTAGAGGTCGAAGGACGAGCCGCCCAGTTCGTTGGCGAAGAAGCCCGGCGCGAGTTCGAAGCCGAACTCGTGCTCGCGCGAGCCGAACCAGCTGAGGTTGCCGCGCGCCACGAAGCTCTCCGCCTCGTCCGCGGCTCCCGACGGGGACGATGCGTGCGCGTAGCGGTAGCTGCCACTGAAGCCGAACAGCAGGTCGCCACCCGACGCGCCGTAGATGGTCTCCTGCGCGAATGCCTGGGAGGCGGACAGCAGCGCGGCGCAGGCCGCGA
>JBEBCR010000162.1:0-6419 GCA_041157565.1 Planctomycetota bacterium
CGAGGAACTCGAGCACCGCCATGGCGCGCATCACGGACAGCTCGCGGTTGCTCGTGAACTTCGACTTCTTGATCGGATCGGCGTCGGTGTGGCCTTCGATGGAGTACTTCATCGAGGGGTATTCCTTCTTGAGCGTCGAGGCCACCTTCTTGAGCGCCTTCTTGCCTTCGTCCGACAAGGTTGCCTGGCCGGCGGGGAAGGTCACGGTGCTAGGCACCGAGATGACCATGTTGCCGTCGCGCATGCCGTAGCTCACGCCCACCTCGTCGAGCTCGGGGAAGCGCTGCTCGGGCGCGGGAGCGGCCGCTTCCTTGGGCGCCGAGGCTTCCGCCAGCGCGCCGTTGGCCTGGTCGAGGCTCGACTTCAAGGTCTGGATCTGCGACTTGAGCTGCGCGCGCTCTTCGTTGAGCCGGCGGATCTGGGAGTCCTTCTCTTCGATGGCGGCCTTGTACTGCTGCGGGGACGTGCAGGCGGCGGCGGACAGGAGCGCGAGGCTCGCGACGAGGGTGGAGACAAGCTTCATGCGGTGTGGATCCGGGAAGTTCGGTGGCGTTCGGGGTCCGCTCGCCGCGTTCATGGCGCGAGCAGTCGTTCGACATCCTTCCAAGCCAGGAGGACGATTCCAAGCCCGATGGCGAGGTACGGACCAAACGGCAGGTAGCGTCCGGCCACCCGCGCCACCCGCAGCGTCCAGGACAGGCCCTCGCTGCGCCCGCGCGCGGCGCAGCGCCGCCGCAGGAAGCAGGCGAAGCGCGCCATGTTGGCGACTCCCGCCAAGGAGGCGCAGAAGCTCGCCACGACCAGCGCGGCCAGGGCTCCGCCCGGCCCGACCAGCGCGCCGCCGGCGGCGAGGAGCTTCACGTCCCCGAGCCCCATGGCGTCGCGGCCGTAGAGGCGCTCCCCCACCCAGCCGATGGCGAGCAGGACCCCGCCTCCCACGACGAGCCCCGCCAGCGAGGAGGACACGGCGGCGAAGTGCGGCCCGTGGCCTTCGCGCAGCATCCAGCCGTAGACCGTCCAATCCTGCAGCGCGCGCACGGGATCGCCGTGCAGCGCCGGCACGCACAGCGACGCGAGCGGCCCGAGCACCATGCCGCCGATGCTGATCTCGTCGGGGATCTCGAAGCGCTCGAAATCGACCGCCGAGGCGACGACGAGCCCCGACAACGCCACGGCCCACACGAGCGTCACCACCGACACGGGTTCCGGCGCCATGGCCGCCGCCAGTCCCCACAGGAGGGCGTTGGCGGCCTCGATCAGCGGGTAGCGCCAATGGATGCTCGCGCCGCAGTGCCGGCAACGCGCGCGCTGGACGATCCACGACACGAGCGGGATGTTCTCGCGCCAGGAAAGCGTCGCGCGGCACGCGGGGCAGCGCGAGCGCGCCGGCTTGGAGATCGACTCGCCCTCCAGCGGCAGGCGGTGGACGACTACGTTCAGGAACGACCCGACGAGGAGCCCCAGCAGGGCGACGACGCCGATCCAGGCCTCGCGCGGCAGGGTGTCCATCGGGACGCACGGTAGCGGGCGGGCGGGCGGCGACGCAACGCCGCTCCGACCTAGCGCTTGGCGTCGAAGCTCGCCTCGACCCGGTCGACGAAGGGCGGGTTCCAGATCCCGCCGGGGTGCACCGTCAGCTCGACCTGGAAGCGCGCCGGTCCGGCCGGATCGAGGAAGCGCGGATCGGAACGGCCGGCCCCGCCGCCATCGGCGGCGAACCAGCGCAGGCGCCACGAGCCGTTGGCGCGCGGCGAGGAGGACGCCGCGCCGCGCCTGGCGGCGTCGCTGGAACTGCCGCTGGCCGAAGCGGAGATCCACTCGGCGACCGTCTCGCGCTGCGGGATGCCTCCCGAGCGCACGGCCCACGCCAACGTGGCCGCCAGCGGGTTCGCCGTGGGCTCGTCGACGACGACATGCTCCGGCACCGTGGCGAGGAATCCGATGCCCCCACCTTCTCCGAGGCGGAACAAGTGCTCGTCCGAGTCGGCCGCGACCACTCCGCCGATCCTGATCATGCCCCCGGCGACCAGCAAGAGCGGCGTGGAGGTCTCGAGGCGACCGTCGACCACGAGGTCCCCGCCGGCGACCAGCACCGTCCAGTTGGCGCGCGCCTCCGCGAGCCGTTCGAGCCACTCGCTCAAGGTCGTCGTCGCTTGCGGCAGCTCCACCTTGCCCGCGCCGGAGCGCCGCGTCGCCGAGCCGCGGATGCGCAACGCGCCCTGCGCGCGCAGCACGACCAGTCCGGGCTCGGCGGGGAGCTCCACCACGGACTCCGGCGCGACATCGATGCGCACGGCGTGCAGGTCGCGCTCGGCGCAAGCGCCCGCGAGTCGGACTTCGCCCGCATGCCCATCGCCCACCGCCGCCGGCAGGCGCACCGTCACGCGCCCGTCGCCGCGCCAGGCGGCCGTGCCGTCGAAGCCTTCGACCGCCACGGGCGAACGCAGGCGGGCGTCGAGGAACTCCTCCAGGACGAGGTTGCGCGGCCCCTCGATCCCGCGCTCGACGACGACGATCGACACCGCCGTCAAGGCGCGATCCCAGACGGGGCGACCACTGGTGTCCGCCGGCCTCGCCTCGCGGATGCTGGGCACGAGGATCGCCGCCGGAGGCAGCCCGTCGAGGGGCGCGCGCGCCGCTCGCAGCTGGAACGAGGCGTACTGCTGGATCAGCCGCAGGGAGTGGCGACCTGGCGAGAGCGGCTGGCGAGGCGCCAGCTCGACCAGCGCGGCGCGCGGCTCGCGCTCCCAGGCGGAGGCCTCGCCCGAAGTGCGAGCGCGCGCCGGGCGCGGGCGGACCGCGGCCTCGCGCTCGTTCTCGAGCAGGCGCACGCGCAGCGGCACGCGCCGTCCCTCAGGATCGAGCAGCTCGAAGGCCTCCTCGGGGAACGTCGCCGGGTCGAGCGGCAAGTCGCAATCGAGGTGGATCGAGTCGTAGCGGCTCACCATGTAGCGCAGGTCGGCGCCAGGTGCCGGGAAGTAGCGCAGGGGCCGCGGACGCTCTTCGGGACGCGGTCGGAACAGCGCGGTCGCCCCGTCGCGCGCCACGGTGCGGAAGGGCAGGCTGAAGCTGCGCTCGAGCGGCGCGCCCGAGCTCGCGCGCAAGCCATCCGGAGCGGGGAAGCCCAGCAGGTGCAGCGTGTAGCCGGTGCCCGGTCGGAAGCCGCCGTCGCCGAGTTCGCGACCGAGGACCGGCTCCGGTTCGAAGCGCAGCACGGCCCCCTCGATGCGCAAGCGGCCGCGCGCCGCCCGCCCGGCTTCGTCGACGACGCGCACGGAACGCGTCGTGGCCGACTCGCTCGCCAGCGGCGCCGAGAAGTGCAGCACCAGTTCCTCGTCGAGGTACACGCCCTGCGGATTCTCGGGGCGCACCTGCAACAACCTCAGCACGGAGGCGGCGGGTGCCTCGGTGCGCGCGCAGGCGCAGCACAAGGCGAACAGCGCGAGTAGCCCACGCATCGTTGACGAACATGCAAGCACGCGCTCCGCCACGAGGCAATCCCGCGTCAAGTCATTCCGTTGCCCGCGCGCGCTTGTTCCGGACGGCAAGCGCTGGCGTGGAAGCACTCGGCGCGGAATAAGCGCCGAATCAGCCGACCTCCGAGTGGGCCAATCCGCTCGCTCTCGATGGCGCGATTTCCCGAGGATGGCGCCGAGGTCGAAAGTCGCTCCGCAGCCCGCGAAATCGGCCGCCAAGCCGGCCGCGGCGAGGCGTGCCGAGCCAACGCGGGTGGAAGGTCGTCCGCGCGGAGTCGCACCCGCGAGGCGAGGAACGCGTGCATTCGCGGCGCCTCGAAGCTCGATCCGCGAGTCCACCTTGCCAGGCGGGGCCACGAAGACGCGGTACCGAGTCGTTGGAGGGCCTTCGCGCCGCGGTGCTTGGTTCTCGTCTGCTTCCATGGCCGATGCCAGCACCCTGCGCCCTGCACGCGCGCGCCCGCCCCCTCGTGGATGGCAGACATGCCCGCGCAAGGAACGGCAGGCTCCCGCCGGTGGCCGAGCTGGAAACGCCGGACTCGCGAGGCATGAGATCTCGAATGCAGGCAGGCAAAGGGCTGTCAAGCGCGCGCCCAGGACTCGTCCGCGAGCCAGGAGAACAGTCAGAAGCCCCCAAGGCGTGCCACGCCGCGCAGGTCCTCGCTTGGCAAGGGACGCCTTGGCCCGACTCGCGGGGCGCGGGGCGCCTCCTGCGCCGAGCACTCGGCACGATGCGCGCGTGGCGTCATCCGCCCGGGCGGCCAATCAACGGCGGCGCGCCCGCACCGACCAGAGGGCCGACGCGGGCGCGCCGCATGCGTGCGTTGGGCGCCGCCTACTAGGCGTGGCGCGGCCGAGCCTCAGAACCTGTAGGGCAACCGCAGGAAATCGAGCGCCGGCAAGGGCGTCGTCGCCGGCAGCGGCTCGTCATCGCGGATCCCGACCCCGATGTCGAACTCGACGCGGAAGCGGATGAAGCGCAGCTTGTCGTTGTCCGCGAAGGTCGGGCTGTTGAGCAACGTGACATTCTTGACCCAAGGCGACAGCTGCGTCTCGTCGGGGTTGCCGAAGTCGTCGGCCTTGGCGGCCTGGAACTCGAGCTTGATGTTGGTCGAAGAGGGCAGGCTGTCGAGCGTGCCAGCGGTGGTCACTTGGAAGAAGCGCTGCCGCAAGCTGAACGCGTCGCCACCCGGGATGGAACCAGCCAAGGGGGTGCCGCTGGCCGAAACCGTCATCGTCACCGTTCCGCCGGCGGCGTCGTAGGAAGCCGCGGCCACGGTGTAGGAAGTGCCATCGACATCGAGCTGGAATCCCCGCAGCAATTGCGGGTTCCTCACGTAGATGTCGTCGGTGAACGCCGTGGCGGAAACCACCACGCTCCGCCCGTCGTTGGCGACGTAGGGAGCGCTGGTGGGCGCGTTGAGCGTGCCAGAGATGATCGGAACGAGAGGTTGCACCGTCGCGCCCGGGCCGGTGCCTTGGCGCAGCACGTCTCCCGAGGCGAGGCTGGTCCCGCCGAAGAAGAACTCGATCGTATCCTCGGCGCCTCCCAAGGTGCTCGGGACATTCGTCGCGCCCAAGCTGAACCACTTGGATTGCGCCTTGGAAATCGCGCCGAACTTGGGCAGCAGTCGAGACCAGTTCTCAGGGTTGTTGCTGGGCAAGCCAGCGACGATCTGCCCCACGGCGGGCGGGCGGATGCACTGCGCCAACGACACCGCGCCACCGGGGGCGACGATGTCCTGCAGCCGGTTGACGTGCAATTGAATGATGCCTGGCCCGCCGTCGCCTCCGGTGCCCACCAGACATTGGCAAGCCGTCGGGCCGGTGCCGTCGAACGCAGCTCCGAATTGCGAGGCGGCGTTGCCAGTCACGGCGCAGGGCGGCGCGGTGCCATAGGCCCTGCGCTCCTCCACACCACCGTGGATGAGCAAGTCCTGGCTGGCGCCAGTCTCGACGCCGTAGGGATTAGCCCCGCCGAGGCCGCCAGCTCCCTCGCCACCCTGACCACCACGCGCACGGATTCCGCCGTTGTTGCTGGTCAGCCCGCTGAAATCAATCTTGCCGGCGGCTTGGATGATGATGTGGCCGCCGGAGCCTGCCCCGGACCCACCACCAATGCGGTTGATGCCGGAGGTGTTTTCGCCACCACCACCCGTGCCGCCGTTGGACTGGATCAGGCCGCTACCTTGGAAAATGACGTCGCCAAGGCAGTAGATGATCAACTGCCCGCCGCCGCCGCCGCCGCCAGAACCCTTCTCGTCTCCCGTGGGTGTGAAGGGAGGCGGCCAAGTGCCGTTGGCGCCGACCGAGGAAGAGTCACCACCACCACCACCACCCGCGCCGGCGAAGGGGTTGCCCAACTCGCCGCGCAGGGGAACGCCGGCGGCAGTGATCATGGTGCCGAAGAAGTTGTTGATCGCGCTGGTGTCGGTGAACGGGCGAGGGCCGAGAGCGCCACCACGGGCGCGAATCCCTAGACCCATCACTGCGCTGTTCGAGAGGGGAGCACCGGCGGCACCGGGTTCGCCATCCAGGCCGATGATGCTCTGGTCCGGGCAAATCCCGTTGGCCAGCAGCACATCCGGACCGAAGGCCCCCCCACCACCACCGGCACCGCGGCGGTTGGCCTGGTCGCTGCTCGTCGACCATCCGGCGTCACCTCCCGTTCCGCCGCCACCTGGCGTGTTGAAAGGGCCGAATCCGGTCTCGCCGGAGGGCGTGCTTTGGGTCGTCAGGTAGGAACCATCGCCACCGCGACCGCCACCACAGTTGCCCGACGCGCCCTCTTCGGGGATGTTCGTCGAGCTGAAGGTCACCACGCCCCGGTTGCTCGAACCGGAGATGTCGATGCGACCGGCGATGGTGATGTTGCGCGTCGCGCGGATGATCAGCGGGTTGGGGCCGATCACGCGCAGGATGGCGTTGGCGGGAACGACCATG
>JBEBCR010000163.1:0-16372 GCA_041157565.1 Planctomycetota bacterium
CGCCTTGGACGTGCGGCGAGCCGTTCCACAAGGCCGGGCCGACCTGCAGCTGGCCCTCGGCCGCGCCGGTGACCGAGACCTTCGTGTAGTAGGTCTGCGGGAAGTCGGGCGCGATGGCGTACGAGTAGATGGTGTAGTTGCCAGCGGCGAGGCCGGCGATCGTCCAGGTGATCGAGCCGCCCGGCGCGCCGAGCGAAGTGTTGCCCACGTCGGAAGCGTCCTCGAGGAGCAGGTCGTCGTCGCCCAGCCAGTTGGGGTTGTTGACGGCGAAGTCGCCGAAGCCGCCAAGGGGCGTGATGGTGACCGGCGTCGTGTTGCCGAGGATGTCGACGAGGGCCACCGCCACCTGGGAGGTGGTGCTCACTCCATTCCACACGCCCGCTTGGCCGGCGGCGGCGCCGTAGGTCGAGGCGGGCAGGGGGTGGGTCAGCTGCGCGCCGCAGTCGATGTTGAACGACTGCGCGCTGGCGAAGGAAGCGAGGCCGCAGACGGCCGCGGAGAGGAGGAGGCGCATGGTGTACCTGTTAGGTGTTGGAGAGCTGCTTGTGGACGACATGAGAGCCGCCCCTGAGAGAGGGGACGGGCCACGGCCGCGCAGGAGGGCCGCCGCGGGCACCATCATGCCATCGACCTGCCGACTTCGTAAGGCAGGAAGTTGTAATTAGGGCCGGGCGCCCCCTGGCGGAGGCGGCGGCCATGTTGAGCGTGGTGGGAGGCTGCCCTTGCGCCTCAAGTCGTTGTGGGCAAGCCCTCTACGATCGCGATCATGCGCTCGAGGCTGACGCGCGCCTGCGCCGCCAACTCGCGCCGCTCGGCCTCGCCCAAGCGCTCGCGGCGCCCGGTCGATTCGTCGACCACGTCCCCGGCCAAGACGCGGTTGGCCGCGGGCGGACGCCCTTGCCGCAAGAGGTCGAGCATGCCCGCGAGGTGCGGCGGGTCGTTGCGCGCCATGGTGGCGCAGCCGCAGCCTGCGGCGGGATAGCCGGGCTCGGGGATCTCGGTCAGGTGGGCGATGGAGACGCCGCGCGCGCCGGCCTGCTCGCGCGCGTTGCGCACGAAGTGGCCTTCGGTGCCGATGGCGAGCTTGTCGCCGGGCTTGGCCTCCATGACGGCGCGCCACAGGTAGTCGGTCGAGCCCGAGCCATCGGCGGCCACGACGGTCTCGAGCGGCGATTCGGGATGCACCAGCACGCGCCAGCCGTGGCGCTTCCAGTACGCCACGTGCTCGGGCCGGAACACGGTGTGCACGCCGCAGAAGCTGCCCCACAGGATCACCTGCGCGCGATCGAGGGCCTCGAGCCCGCCCTTGGCGTCGCGGATGGTGGCGCCGGCGGCGAGCTCCTTGGGGTCGGGCAGCTGCACGACGCGCGCGGGGTCGAGTCCCAGCTTGTGGCCCGTGTTGCGGCCGAGGTGGTGGTCGGGGACGAACAGCACCTTCTGGCCGCGCGCCAGCGCCCACGCCACGACCTTGTGCGCGTTGGAGCTCGTGCACACGGCGCCCCCGGTGCGGCCGGCGATGGCCTTCACGCGGCCGCCGGTGTTCATGTAGGCGATCACGCACAGCTCGTCGCCGTAGCGCGCCACGAGGTCCTCGGCGACGGGGGCGACCATCCAGTCCTTGGCCAGCATCTCCATCGTGCAGCCGGCCTTGGGGTTGGTGATCCACACTTCTTGGTCTTCGCGCGCCAGCAGCGCGATCGACTCGGCCATGAAGTGCACGGCCGACTCGACGATGTGCTTGGCGTCCGGGTTGCGCGCGGCCGACAGCGCCAGTTGGTAGCTGTCGGCGATGCGGCCGCCGTAGCGCTCGACGAGCTTGACGATCTCGCCGCCCATGTAGAAGTGCGCCAGGAGCAGGAGCGACGGACCGAAGTGGTCGACGGCCGGGATGGCGTAGCGGTCGAGCCACGGCAGCACCGTGCCGGGCTTCCTGTCCGGCAGCGCGAGGTACTCCTCCGCGTAGGGCTTGAACTCCTCCTGGTACCAATCCAGCGGCAGGTCGGTCTGGCACAGGGGGATCTCGGGGCGCAGGACGATGCCCGAGGGACGCGGGCCGGAGGTGGTCGAGGCGCTGTGCATCGCGCCAGAGTGTAGCGGCAGCGAGGGGCCGGCGCGCGGCGCGTACCATGCGCGCATGACGACCATCGCCATGTTGTGCGCCGGGCTGCTGCGCTTGTCGGGCGCCCTGCAGGGCGCGGTGGAGGATCCCTTCGCCGATGGCGCCCACGCGATCGGCGCGGAGGCGTCGCGCGCCACGACCACGCTCGCGGGCGACCATCGCGCGCAGGGCGCGCCGGCGGCGCTGGTGGTGAAGGGCGTGCGGCACGCCACCATCGACCTGACGGGGCTCGTGCTGCGCGGCGCGGAGGACGGCGCCGCGCGCGACTCCATGCGCGGCGTGGGCATCCTGCTCGAGGCCTGCGAAGGCGTGGTCCTCAGGGGCGGCGTGCTGCGCGGCTACAAGGTGGCGCTGCGGCTCGAGCGCTGCGTCGGCGTCGAGGTGGCCGGACTTTCGGTGCCCGAGGGCTGGGCCCAGCGCCTCGCCTCCAACGATTGCGCCGAGGACGGCGGCGATTGGCTGTGGCCGCACCAGAACGACGAGGACCAGTGGGCGCGCGACTACGGAGCGGCCGTCAGCGTGGTCGACTCGACCGGCGTCAAGCTGCATGGCGTGCGCGTGCGCGGCATGCAGAACGGCATCCAGCTGGTGCGCAGCCACGGCGCGCTCGTGTGGGACTGCGACGCGAGCTTCCTCTCGGGTTGGGGGCTCGCCCTGCACCGCTCGAGCGGCAACATCGTCGCGCACAGCCGCTTCGACTGGTGCGTGCGCGGCTACAGCCACGGACGGTATTGGCGCGGCCAGGACTCGGCCGGGATCCTGCTGTTCGAGCGCAGCTCGGACAACCTGGTCTGGCGCACCTCCGCCACCCACGGCGGCGACGGCGTGTTCCTCTTCGCCGGCCGCGACCTCGTCGAAGGTCGCGCGGCCTCGCGCGGCGAGGTCGATCCCGGTGGATCCGACCGCAACACCTTCGCCGAGTGCGACCTGTCCTTCGCCGTGGCGAACGCGCTCGAGTGCACGTTCAGCGACGACATCTGGGCCATCGGCAACCGCCTCGATGGTTCGCGCATGCACGGCGTGTGGGGCGGCTACTCGCGGCGCCTCGTGGTGCTGCGGAACTCGATCCGGGGCACGCTCGGTCCGGGCATCGCCGTGGAGCATGGCGTGGACTGCGCCTACGTCGACAACGCCATCTCCGGGAACGAGGTCGGCTTGAAGTTGTGGTGGGACGAGGATCCGCAGTTCGTGGACGGTCCCTTCGGCAAGGCGCGCGACACGCGGTCGGTGGGCGCGCTCGTCCTCGGCAACGGCTTCCGCGGCAACGGACTGGACTTGGATTGCAAGAAGACGCAGCTCGCCTTCGCCGGCAACGACTACGAGCGCGAGGATCGCGCCGCCCCGTGGTTCGAGGCGGCCGCGATGCACCGGGGCCGCGGCGTGCCGAGTTGGCGCGACGACGCTTGCGACGCCAACCAGTTCGAGGGCGTCGAGCCGCAGTGGGTGCAGCGCGCGCGCGGCTGGACGCCTCCCGCGGGCCTGCCGGGATCGCCGCGACCGAAGACGGACCGCGAAGGCCTCGACACCATCGTCGTCGGCGAGTGGGGGCCGTGGGACTTCGAATCCGGCGCGCCGCGTCCGGGGCCGCGCCCGGCGGGTGGCCTGCTCGCCGGGGTGCCGCTGTCGACGCGCTGGTTCTCGTGGCGCGACGGCCCCGATCCCCGCGAGGACCTGCGTGGCTGGCGCGCGCTGGCCGAGCGCCCGGCGCATGCGGCCGTGGCGCCCTTGTCCTGCGACTTCGCGGCGCAACCCGCGGCGCGGGCCTTGGTCGAAGGCGCGCGCTGGGGGCTCGTGGCGCGCGGCTCGTTCCGCGTCGAAGGCGCGGGCGCGGCGCGCGAGCACGTGCTCGCCGCCACCTCCGACGACGGCATCCGCGTCGCGATCGACGGGCGCGTGGTGCTGGAGGACTGGAGCTGGCACGCGCCCAGGCGCGACGAGGCGCGCGTGCTCCTCTTGCCGGGCGAGCACCAGATCGAGGTCGAGTACTTCCAGATCGACGGCGCGCGCGCGCTCGAACTGGAGCTGGTCGAGGCGCGCTAGGCGTCAGGAGTCCTTGACAGGTGGTTGCAACCCGCCCCGCGGAGGTGCATCCTGCCCGGAGCGCGGCGGGAGCCTCCCGTCGGGCCCAGGCCACCTGAACCTCCCCCCGGAGTAGGTCCCATGACGACGACTGCGGCGTCCCGCCAGGACACCAGCGCCTCGGCGCACGATCGGCTGCTGTTCTTCGGCTGCTTCATCGCGCTCATCACGACTTCCTTCGGCTTCATCCTGCGCGCGATGACGCTCAAGGAATGGGGCGTGCAGTTCGCCCTGACCGAGACGCAGAAGGGCGAGATCTTCGGCGCCGGATTGTGGCCCTTCGCCATCTCGATCGTGCTGTTCAGCCTCGTCATCGACAAGGTGGGCTACGGCAAGGCGATGGTGTTCGCCTTCCTGTGCCACCTCGTCTCGATCGTCATGACGGTGCGCGCGCAGGGGTACTGGGACCTGTACTGGGCCAACTTCGTGGTCGCGCTGGGCAACGGCACCGTCGAAGCGGTGATCAACCCGGTGGTCGCCACCATGTTCCGCCGCGAGAAGACCAAGTGGCTCAACATCCTGCACGCCGGCTGGCCGGGCGGCCTCGTGCTCGGCGGAGTCGTCGCCATCGCGCTGCAGGACCTCGCCTGGACGACCAAGTTCTGGCTGATCCTCGCGCCGACCATCGCCTACGGCTTGCTGCTGGTGCGCGTGCGCTTCCCCGTGCAGGAGCGGGTCGCCGCGGGCGTCGGCTACGTCGACATGCTGCGCGAGCTCGGGGCGCTCGGCGCCTTCGTGGTGCTGGGCCTCGTCTTCGCCGAGCTCGGCCGCGTGTTCGGCGTCCAGGCGACGCACGCCTGGATCGCCGCCGCGCTCGCCAGCGCCGCCTTCGGGCTCTTCGTCAAGTCGCTGGGCCAGCCGCTCTTCTTCCTGCTCCTGCTCGTCATGCTGCCGCTGGCATCGACCGAGCTGGGCACCGACGGCTGGATCACGGACCTGATGGGGCCGGAGATGCGCCACATCGGCCTCAACGCCGGCTGGGTGCTGATCTACACCTCGGCCATCATGATGGTGCTGCGCTTCTTCGCCGGTCCCATCGTGCACCGCTTCTCGCCGCTCGGCCTGTTGATGGCGAGCTCGCTGGTCGCGGCCGTCGGCTTGTGGTGGCTGTCTGGCTCCGCCGGGATCGGCATCCTCGCGGCCGCGACGCTCTACGGCTTCGGCAAGACCTTCTTCTGGCCGACGATGCTGGGCGTGGTCTCCGAGCAGTTCCCCAAGGGCGGCGCGTTGACCCTCAACGCCATCGGAGGCGTGGGCATGATCGGCGCCGGCATCGTGGGCAACGCGCTGTTCGGATTCTGGCAGGACACCGGCGGCGCCGAGCACCTCGCCAAGGAGCATCCCGCCATCCACGCCGCCGCGACCGTCGAGAAGGACAGCGTCTTCGGCGCCTACCGCGCGCTGGACGCCGAGCGGGTCGCGGGCCTGCCGCAGGCCGACAAGGACGCGGTCGAGGCCACGGGCGCGATCGTCAAGAAGGAGACGCTGGGCAAGGTCGCCTTGCTGCCGATCGGCATGCTGGTCGCGTTCCTGCTCCTGTGGCTGTGGTTCCGCTCGCGCGGCGGCTACAAGCCGGTCGAACTGGGCGCCGGCCAGGGACACTGAGGCGGCCTCGGCTCCGAGGTCGCTCGCGCCGCGCCCGCGGTCCGCTCAGGGCCACGGGCGCAGCGACTTCCAGGGCTCTTCCTCGTGCATGTCGACGACCGCCGGGCCGTCGAACTTGTTCTCCGACAGGATCGCCAGGAAGGTCACCGGCTCGTCGAAGCAGTTGTAGGAGCCGTGGACCTCGTCCTTGGGCACGTGCGCCAGGTCGCCGGGTCCGAGGATGCGCTTCTCGCGTCCGACCCACTGCTCGACCTTCCCGTCGATCACGTAGAGCAGCTCCTCGAAGCACGGATGGCGGTGCAGCCGGTGCGCGCAGCCGGGCGGCATCCGCACGCGCACGAGCTGCAGGCGCTCGGCGTCGACGAGGCCGGGCCGCGCCAGCCACTCGTGCGGGCCCCAGGGCTGGTGCTCGACGACGGCTTCCTTCGACGTGACGAATCGCAGGCAGGCTTCGGTGCACATGGGGCTTGTCCTCTCTACTTGGCGGGTGCCAGTCGCAGGGCGGTGAACTTCCTGACCTGGTCGCGGATGGCGATCTCGGTCGGCAGCCGCTCGGTCGAGGAGGCGCCGTAGAATCCGTCGCAGGCGGGCACCGCCGAGAGCACCGCCTGCGCGTCCTCGGGCGAGGAGATGGCGCCGCCGTGGCACAGCACCAGCACCTCTGGACGGCGCTCCTTGACCGCCTTGGCGATGCTCGCGACGCGCTCGGCGCACTGGCCGAGCGGCGTGACCGACTTGGGCCCGATGCTGCCGCCGGAGGTGCAGCCCATGTGCGCCACGACGATGTCGGCGCCCGCGTCCGTCATCGCCAGCGCTTCGCGCTCGTCGAAGGCGTAGGGCGTCGTGAGAAGGTCCATCCCGCGCGCCAGGCGCACGATGTCGACCTCCTTGTCGTAGCCCATCTCCGTCTCCTCCAGCGCCGCGCGCAGCTCGCCCGAGATCAGGCCCACGGTGGGGAAGTTCTGGATGCCGCAGTAGCCGAGCCGCGCCAGCTCCTCCAAAAAGAGCCGCGGCATCATGAACGGGTCGGTGCCGCACACGCCCGCGAGGACCGGCGTGTTCTTCGCCACCGGCAGGATCTCGCACGCCATCTCCTTCACGATCTGGTTGGCGTTGCCGTAGGGCATCAGGCCCGCCAGCGACCCGCGGCCCGCCATGCGGTAGCGGCCGCTGTTGTAGACGACGAGCAGGTCGATGCCGCCGGCCTCCTCGCTCTTGGCGGAGATGCCGGTGCCGGCGCCGCCGCCGATGATCGGCTGGCGGGCGGCGACCTTGGCGCGGAGGCGGGCGAGGATGTCGGAGCGGGTGTGTCGCATGGTGGTCAAGCGGATTGGACGACGCCCATCAGGCGCAGCAGGGTGCGCGCGGCCTCGAGCGCGAAGGCCTCGTCGTTGACGTGCAGGTCCAGCTCGCGCACCGGCACGTGGCCGGCGTGGGCGCGCACCGCTTCGTGCAGGGCGCGCCTCGCCGCGGGATCGTCGAAGGCGGCGCCGGCGCGGTCGAGGGCCGACACGCCGCGCGAGGGCAGGAGGATCTCGGCCGGCCCGCGCGCGGCGGCGACCTTGGCGCCCAGCTCGCGCCCCAGCGCGGCGTTCTCCTCCACGGTCGTGCGCATGAGCGTGGTGTTGGCGTTGTGCGCGTGCAGGCGACGCCCCCGGAACCGCTCGGGGACGGTGGCGAGGCCATGGAAGTTGACCATGTCCAGCGCGCCCGTGGAGACCACCTGGGGGACGCCTGAGCGGGCGGCGGCGGACAGCCGTTCCGGCCCGGCGCTCAGCACGCCGCCGACCAGCTCGTCGGCGAGTTCGGTGGTGGTGATGTCAAGGACGCCTGACACGAGACCGTCCTTGACCAGCGTCTCCATCGCCTGGCCCCCGGTGCCGGTGGCATGGAACACGAGCACCTCGAGCCCGTGCGCCTCCAGCTCGCGCTTGGCGCGCTCGACGCACGGCGTCGTCACGCCGAACATGGTCGCCGCCACCAGCGGCTTGTCGCCGCCAAGGTCGGCGGTGCCCGCCCGCAGCACCATGCCCGCCATGGCGTGCGCCGCGTTCGAGAGCACCCGGCGCGAGACGCGGTTGAGGCCGAGCACGTCGACCACGCTGTTCACGAGCACGATGTCCTTGTCGCCGACGAAGGCGCGCGTCTGGCCGGAGGCCAGGGTCGACACGCACAGCTTCGGCACGCCGATCGGCAGCGCGCGCATCGCCTCGGTGGCGATGGTGGTGCCCGCCGAGCCGCCGAGTCCCAGCACGCCGAGCAGCTCGCCGCGCGCGTGCAGTTCGAGCGCCAGCGCCCTGGCTCCCGCCGCCGCGGCCGCCACGGCCGCGCCGCGCTCGCCCTTGGCGCGCAGCGCCTCGAGGCTGGCGCCGGCCCGTCGCAGGAGCTCCTCGCGCGCCACGTCCGGCCGCGCCCGCGGCTCGCCCAGCGTGCCCGCGTCGGCGAGGATCGTCGGCACGCCGCAGGCCGCGAGCTTCCCGCGCACGTAGTCGGCCTCCACCCCCTTGGTGTCCAGCGTGGCGACGATCAGGACGCCGGGGGCCATCGCGCCTTCAGCTCCAGCTCTTCCACAGCGTCCAGGCGCCGATGGCGACGAACGCCACGCCGGCGACGCGCGTCAGGACGGCGGGCTCGACCCAGCGCGCGAGGATCGCCCCCGCCAGCACGCCGACGCCCGCCGCGGCGACCAGCCCGACGCTGGAGCCGAGGAAGATGGACCACTTGTCGGCGCCCTGCGCGGCGAAGGTCATCGTGGCGAGCTGCGTCTTGTCGCCGATCTCCGCCAAGAAGACCGTGCCCGCCACCGTCGCGAAGACCTTCCAGTCCATCACTGCTCCCCCAGGAAGGCGTAGCGCCAATCGCGCACGGGGACGAACGTCTCCTTGATCGTGCGCGGCGACACCCAGCGCAGCAGGTTGAGGATCGAACCCGCCTTGTCGTTCGTGCCGGAGGCGCGCGAGCCGCCGAAGGGCTGCTGGCCGACGATGGCGCCGGTGGGCTTGTCGTTGACGTAGAAGTTGCCCGCCGCGAAGCGCAGGCGGTTGGTGGCCTCGAGCACCGCGGCGCGATCGTCGGCGAAGATGGCGCCCGTCAGCGCGTACGCCGAGCTCGTGGCGCACAGGTCGAGGGTCTCCGAGTACTTCTTGTCGGGGTAGACGTGGATCGTCAGCACGGGGCCGAAGAGCTCGGTGCACATCGTGTCGTAGCGCGGATCGAGCGCCTCGAGCACGGTCGGCTCGACGAACCAGCCGACCGAGTCGTCGCAGCGGCCGCCGAAGAGGACGCGCGCGTCCTTGCCCTTCCTGGCGCCTTCGATGGCGTTCTTCTGCTTCTTGAAGCTCTTCTCGTCGATGACGGCGCCGACGAAGTTGCGGAAGTCCTGCACGTCGCCCATGCGCACCTCGGCCAGCATGGCGCCGAGCTCCTCCTGCACGCGCTTCCAAAGCGACTTGGGGATGTAGGCGCGGCTGGCCGCGGAGCACTTCTGGCCCTGGTACTCGAAGGCGCCGCGCAGCAGGTTGGCGCACAAGGCCGTCGCGTCGCACGAGGCGTGCGCGAAGACGAAGTCCTTGCCGCCCGTCTCGCCCACGAGGCGCGGGTACTGGCCGTAGGAGTCGATGTTGTCCGCGATCGACTTCCAGATGCCGTTGAACACGCCCGTGGAACCCGTGAAGTGCACGCCCCCGAGGCGGCGGTCCTTGACCACCGCCGCGCCCACGGCCGCGCCGGAGCCTGGCACGAAGTTGATCACGCCGTCGGGCAGCCCGCTCTCGCGCAGGAGCTCGAACACGAACCAATTGGAGTAGACGGCGGTCGAGGCCGGCTTCCAAACCACCGTGTTGCCCATCAAGGCCGGCGCCGCGGCGAGGTTGCCGCCGATGGACGTGAAGTTGAACGGCGTCACCGCGAACACGAAGCCGTCGAGCGGCCGGTGCTCCAGGCGGTTCCACACGCCGGGCGCGGAGATGGGCTGCTCGGCCATCAGGCGCTCGGCGTAGTGCGCGTTGAAGCGGAAGAAGTCGATCAGCTCGCAGGCCGCGTCGATCTCGGCCTGGTGGACGGTCTTGCTCTGGCCGAGCATCGTCGCGGCGTTGACGAGGTCCCTGTGCGTGGTGGCGAGCTTCTCCGCCGCGCGCAGGAAGATGGCGGCCCGCTCCTCGAAGGGCATCGCCGCCCAGGCGGGGCGCGCCGCCTCGGCCGCGTCGATGGCGGCGGCGATCTCCTTCGGACCCGCCTGGTGGAACACGCCGAGCTTCCTGCGGCGGTCGTGGGGCATCCACATCGAGTCGAGGTTCCCGGTGCGCAGCGCCTTGCCTCCGGCGATCACAGGCACCTCGACCTGGCTCGCGGCCAGCGCGGCGAGCTTCTTCTTGATCGACTCGCGCTCGGGGCTGCCGGGCGCGTAGGCCTTGACGGGTTCGTTGACGGGGACGGGGACGCGGAAGTTGCCGAGGTTCATGGTGGGTGTGGAGTCGTGGGCGCGAGGCCCCTTTGGCGCCGTGTTCCGGCCGATTGTGCGCGTCCTCGGACCGGGAGTCCAACGCCGCCGTGGCGGAACCGGACGGATCGTGGCGCGCACGGACGGCCCGAACCGTGCCGGGGCTTGGCCCCGGCGGGTCCGGGGGCCATCATGTCCGGGCCCGCGCGCGGAAGTCGCGTCGCCGGCCCACGCACCATCCATGCGCATCCAAGCCGCCTGCCTGCTCCCTCTGCTCCTCGGTTCCTGCATCCTCGTCGCCAAGAAGGAGGAGTCGGCCGCCCCGCCCGAGCAAGGCGTGGCGCAGGCCTCGGCCCCGGCCAAGGAGCCCGAGGCGAAGGTGGCGGAGCAGAAGCCCGCCGACGACAAGAAGAAGGAGATCGCGGCCAAGACGCGCGAACTCGAGCACGCGCGCATGGAGCTCAAGATCGAGCGCCAGAAGCTGGCCGCGGCCGCGCGCAAGGCGCAGGACGGCGTGGAGAAGGCCGAGCACGAGCTCAAGCAGGCCACGGCCGCGCTCGACCACTACGCCAAGGTCGAGATGCCGCTGGCGCTCGAGCAGTCGCAACTGGCGCTCGATCGCGCGGCGTGGGCCATGGAGGAGGACCGGCAGGAGCTCGACGAGCTCACGAAGCTCTACGCGGAGAACCAGGTCGAGGGCACCACCAAGGAGCTGGTCATCCAGCGCTCCGAGAAGAAGCTCGCGTTCTCCAAGACGGCGCTCGAGCACGAGCGGCGCGAGATGGACGCCAAGAAGGACCACGAGCTGCCGACGAAGAAGCGCCAGCTGGAGCGCGCCAAGGTCGAGGGCGAGAAGGAGCTGCGCGACGCGCGCGCCGACAAGACGCGCGTCGCCGACGAGAACGAGCTGGCGTTGCGCAAGCTCGAGGCCAGGCTCGACGACCTCGAGCGGGAGATCAAGGAGCTCGGCGGCAGCGTCCCGCCCGAGCCCAAGAAGGAGGAGCCGAAGAAGGAGGCTCCCAAGAAGGACGCCCAGCAGAAGGACGCTCCGAAGAAGGACGCGCCCGCGAAGGACGCCCCCAAGGAAGGCGCCAAGCCCGCTGCCAAGCCGCAGGACGGACAGGCTCCCAAGGCGGGCGCGCGGTCGTGATCGGCGTCCTGCTCTTGTGCGCCGGCGCGGCGCTCTCGCAAGGCGCCACGCCGACGGGCACGCCGTCCGTCGACGCGGCGGCGCCCGAGGCCGCGCGCCCGCGCGCGCACTCCGTCGCGCCCGCGGCCCCGACCCTCGCCGAGGACGCGCCCGCGTTCGTGCCGATGGAGGAGGTCCAGCAGTCGCTCCAAAGAAGCGTCGCGTGGCTGCTGGCGCGCCAGAACCCGAATGGATCGTGGGGCCACGCGGCGCCCGATTCGCTGCACGAGCTGAACTACTCGCCTGCTTCGTTCCGCCATTGGCAGCTGGCCGGCGGGGCGATCGTCCTGTGGGCCTTCCTGCAGCTCGACGAGACGCCCGAGCTCCGGAAGGCGATCGAGCGCGGCCTCGACTTCACGCTGGAGGCCCCGCTGCCCCTGCGCGGCAGCGACTGGGACATCGACGGCAACTGGGCGCTCTTGTACGTGACCGTGCTGCTCGACCATGCGGCGGGGGACGCGCGCTTCCAGGCCGAGCCGTGGAAGTCGCGCTACGCCGAACGCATCCGCAGGAAGGCCGAGGAGTACCTCGCGCGCCTCAAGATCATGCAGAGCCCGTTGGGCGGCTGGGGCTACTACGAGGGCGAGGTCGTGGCCGCGAGCCCGAGCTGGGCCACGTCGTTCTCGACCGCCGCGGTGGTGCCCGCGCTGCACTCGGCCAAGGCGCGGGGTTGGGTGGTGGACGCCGCCATGTGCAAGGACGCGCTCTCCTACGTGCGGCGCTGCGCCTTGCCCTCCGGCGCCTACCAGTACGACCTGCGCCCCGTGCCGCGCATCAACGGCGGCGAAGGGATCGACGAGGTCAAGGGCAGCCTCGGCCGCATCCAGATCGGCAACTGGGCGCGCCGCGTCGCCGGCGATCCGCTGGTCGACGACGAGCGGATCCGCAAGGGGCTCGACTTGTTCTTCGAGCACCACCGCTTCCTCGACGTGGCGCGCATGCGGCCCGTGCCGCACGAGGCGTACTACGCCAACGCCGGCTACTTCTACTTCTTCGGTCACTGCTACGCGGCGCTCGCCGCCGACCAGCTCGCCGACCTCGAGCTGCGCCGCAAGTACCACCGCCTGATCCGCGGCCACGTGCTCAAGGCGCAGGCGGCGGAGGGCCAGTACGTCGACTTCGTCGGCTCGTTCTACAGCTGGACGTACGCCACGGGCTTCGCGGCGATCGCGCTGCAGCGCGGCCTCGTGGCCGAAGGAGCGGCGCGGTGAGCTCCGTCCAGGAACTGCTGCGCGCCATGCTCGAGCCGCGACTCGACGCGCGGGCCAAGGAGTGGTTGGCGCTCGCCTGCGACGAGTGCGGCCGCCTGCCGGCGCGGCCCGAGGTGCGCTTCCCGACGCTGGTCTCGCTCGCCTCGCGCAAGGTGCCGCGCGGCGCGCTCCAGCCGTCGAGCGCCGCGCGCGAGGCGGCGCGGGAGCTGGTGCCGGGCTGGAACCCCGAGCGTTGGAGCATCCTCGACGCGGCGCGCGCGCTGCTCGTGTCGTCGCGCGCGCACCTCGACGGGCCCGAGGCGCTGGCGATCCTCGACGAGGTCTTCCGCCACGCCGACGTGGGCGAGTTGTGCGCGCTGCACCGCTCGCTGCAGCTCCTGCCCGACAACGCGCGCTTCGCGTGGCGGGCGGGCGAAGGCTGCCGCTCGTCGATGAGCGCCGTCTACGAGGCGGCGGCGTGCGACACGGGATTGCCCCGCGCGCGCTTCGACGACCTCGCGTGGCGGCAACTGGTCGTCAAGGCGCTGTTCGTCGGCGCGCCGGTGGCGCGCATCCACGGCCTCGACCAGCGCCTCGACGCCGAACTCGCGCGCATGGTGCTCGACCTCGTCGACGAGCGCCGCAGCGCCGGCCGCGGCATTCCTCCGGGGACTTGGGCGTGCCTCGGCGCGCACGGCGGCGCGCGCGGACGGGAATCCATGGCGCGCGAGCTCGCCGGCGACCACGCGGCCGGACGCGCGGGCGCGATCCTCGGCCTGGCGCGCGCCGGCCA
This sequence comes from Planctomycetota bacterium, assembly GCA_041157565.1. Lineage (GTDB taxonomy): Bacteria > Planctomycetota > UBA1135 > UBA1135 > SXXH01. Next base: position 13,414 of record JBEBCR010000163.1, read on the forward strand.
CATGGACCTCGTCGCGGCGCACGAGGCGCGCGGCGATGCCGACCCGCTCGTCCGCGCGGCCTTGGCCAGGGCCCGCGCCGGCCGCCCCACCCAGGACGACTACGCTCCACTCCACGGCCTGTGATCGGCCGAGGCGCCAACATGCGATTCTTCGATCCCCACATCCACATGACCAGCCGCACCACCGACGACCTCGAGGCGATGTCGAAGGCGGGGGTGCGCGCCATCATCGAACCGGCCTTCTGGCTCGGGCAGCCGCGCACCAGCGTGGGCACCTTCATCGACTACTGGTCGAGCCTCGTGGGTTGGGAGCGCTTCCGCGCCGCGCAGTTCGGCGTGGCGCACTACTGCGCCATGGGCCTCAACAGCAAGGAGGCCAACGACGAGGGCCTGGCGCGCGAAGTGCTGGCCGAGCTGCCGCGCTTCGCCTTCAAGGAGGGCGTGGTGGCCATCGGCGAGATCGGCTACGACGAGATCACCAAGGCCGAGGAGAAGGCCTACCAGTGGCAGCTCGAGTTCGCCGCGCGGCACGACATGGTCGTCATGGTGCATTCGCCGCATCGCGACAAGAAGAACGGCATCCGCCGCTCCATCGCCGTGGCCAAGGAGTGCGGCCTGCCGATGGAGAAGCTCGTCATCGACCACAACAACGAGGAGACCGTGCAGGACGTGCTGGACGCCGGCGCTTGGGCGGCCTTCACGATCTACCCGCACACCAAGATGGGCAGCGAGCGCATGGTCGAGATCGTGCGCCAGTACGGCCCGCGCCGCATCATCGTCGACTCCTCGGCCGACTGGGGGGTCAGCGATCCCTTGTCCGTCCCCAAGACCGCGCGCCTGATGCTCGAGCGCGGCATCGATCCGGCCGCGGTGGAGCTCGCCACCTGGCAGAACGCGCTCGACGCCTACGGCCAGTCCGGGCAGATCGACGTCGAGGCGCTGCTGCGCACGCCCCTCGTCGACCAGCGCCAGCTCTACCACCAGAACTCCGTGCTGCGCGGCCAGGCGCCGCGCGTCGAGGAGCCGGTGCCCAACAACTGACCGGCCCGCGCCGCCGACCGCTTCCGCGATGCACGCGACCTTCCTGCGACTGCTGCCCCTGCTCGGCTTGCTGGCCGCCTGCTCCGGCGAGGCGCCCAGGCGGCCGAACATCCTCGTCGTGTCGATCGACACCCTGCGCGCCGACCATCTCGGCTGCTACGGGTACGAACGGCCGACCTCGCCCGCGATCGACGCCTTCGCGGCGCAGGCGACCGTCTTCGAGGACGCGCATTCCTCCGCCTCGTGGACGCTGCCGTCCTTCGCCAGCCTGTTCACCTCGCTCTACTCGACGACCCACGGCTGCTGGAAGGTCGACAGCCGACTCGAGAGCGAGCACGACACGCTGGCCGAGCACCTGCGCGACGCCGGCTGGGACACCTGCCTCGTCGTGCCGCACATGTTCCTGTCGGGGCAGTACGGCCTGCAGCAGGGCTTCACGCACGTCGACGACAGCCTCGTGCGCACCGCCATCGAATCGAACAAGGTCGTCAGCTCGCCCGCGATGACGGAGAAGGCGCTCGCGTGGCTCGAACGCAAGCAGGCCAGCCCCGACGCCTCGCCCTTCTTCCTGTGGGTGCACTACTTCGATCCGCACGACCTGTACCTGCCGCACGAGGGCGTCAGCGAGCAGTTCGGCACCACCGAGGAGATCGACCTGTACGACGGCGAGATCCGCTTCGTGGACATGCACGTCGAGCGGTTGTTCTCCAGGGCGCGCGAGCTCTTCGGCGACGATGTGGTCGTGGCCATCGTCGCCGACCACGGCGAGGAGTTCGGCGAGCATGGGCACAAGCGCCACGGATACTCGCTCTACCAGGAGGCGGTGCACATCCCGTTCATCCTGCGCGCCCCGGGCTTCCAGCCTTCGCGCGTCGACGACCTCGTGTCGAACATCGACTTCATGCCGACCATCCTCGAGCTCGCCGGCGTCGAGCCGCGCGGACGCATGGAGGGGCGCAGCCTGGTGCCGCTGATGCGCGGCGAATCGCTGCCGCCGCGCGGCGCGCTGTCGGAGGTGCGCTGGCACGACGACCAGGACATGCGCTGCTGGCGCGAGGGCGATTGGAAGCTGCACGAGGACCGCTCGCACGGCAAGGAGCGCGACGAGCTGTACGACCTCGCCGCCGACCCCAAGGAGCGCGCCAACCTGATCGACCAGCGCGACGATGCGCTCCGGCGCCTGCGCGAGGGGATCGGCCACGCCCTGGGCGTCGCGCTGCAACTCGCCAAGCTCTACCCGCAGCCGCGGCGCTACCAGCCGTCGCCCGGCGACGCGGCGCGCCTTGGCGCGCTGGGCTACGCCGAGGACGCCGTGGGAGGGGAAGGCAAGTGACTCGCGCGCGCCTCCTCGCCCTCGCCTGCCTGTGCGCAGCGACGCTTCCGGGCTGCGGAGACGTCGAGGTGCGCCGCACCCGGCATCCCGACGGCACGCCGTGGACCGAGCAGCGCTTCGAAGGCGGCAAGGCCAACGGGCCGCTGCGCGTGTGGCATCCGGGCGGCCAGCCGTCGCGCGAGGGCGCGTTCGTCGACGGCCACATGCACGGCGACTGGCGCACCTTTGAGGCCGACGGACGGCCGCTGCTCGAGGCGCGCTACGAGCGTGGGCAGATGGACGGTCCGTGGGTCGAGTACTGGCCCTCTGGCAAGGTCCGCACCAAGGGCCAGTACCGCGGCGGCCTGCCCGACGGGTTGTGGGAGGAGTACTTCGAGACCGGGGTCAAGGCGCGCGAGGGCGCCTTCCAGGGGGGCGAGAAGCACGGCCTCTGGACCGGCTGGAACCCCGACGGGACGGTGCAGGGGACCGCGCGCTACGAGAGTGGGCGCTACATCGGACGGCGCTGAGCGGGCGCCACCAGCCAGGCGGTCCGGCCACGTGCCTAGACAGGGAGCGGACATTTGGATGTCCGTGGCAATTGAC
>JBEBCR010000164.1:0-5661 GCA_041157565.1 Planctomycetota bacterium
ACTTCTTGTCGCCGGCGCGCGCGCGGCCGGTGTGCTTCTGCTTCCACGGCTTGGCGTGCGAGCCGTGGACTTCGCTGCGCTCCTTGGTCTTGGCCGTGCCCTGGCGGGAGTTCGCGTGGTACATGACCACGGCGTCCTTCAGGGTGCGGATGCGGACGTTGTCGCCGAAGGACGCGAGGTCGAGCTCGGCCTCGGCCACCTTGCCGTTCACGTAGTTCTTGATCTTCATCGCGGACCTCAGGCCTTCGCCTTCGTCTTGACGCCCGTCTTGGCGGTGCGGACCTGGATGAAACCGTCGTTGTGGCCGGCGACCGAGCCCTTCAGGTAGAGCAGGTTGCGGGCGGCGTCGACGCGCAGGACGCGCAGGTTCTTCGAGGTCTCGCGCGTGTCGCCGTAGTGGCCGGCGAGGCGCTTGCCCTTGACGACCTTGCCGATGCGCTTGCTGGCGAGCGAACCGGGCTGGCGCACGTTCATGCAGCCGTGGGTCTCGGGACCGCGGCCGAAGTTGTGGCGCTTGATGGTGCCGGCGAAGCCGCGGCCCTTCATGGTGCCGACGACGTCGACGATGTCGCCGGCCTTGAACACCTCGCAGGTGATCGTGTCGCCGACCTTGCAGGTGGCGGGCGCGCCGAGGCGCTCCTCGCGCAGGTGGCGCTTGGGCGTCGAGCCGTTCTTCTTGAATTGGCCGAGCTGGGGCTTGGCCAGCCGCTTGTCGGCGATGTCGCCCCAGCCGAGCTGCACGGCGTGGTAGCCGTCCTTCTCGAGGGTGCGGATCTGCGTGACGACGCACGGTCCGACTTCGACGACCGTCACTCCGTGGACGGTGCCGTCTGCGTCGAACAACTGCGTCATGCCGCGCTTGCGTCCGAGGATCAGCGTCATGATCTCTTGAACTTCCTGGTGGGTGCTTGCTGCTTTCCGGTTCGACCCAGTGGCGCTCCCCGTTGGAGCTCCTTGACGCTGGGCCACGCGGACGGCCGGCCGCGCATCCCTCCCCCGCCGCGGCGCGCCGCGTGGAGGTTGGATCCGCTCCGACCCTGGTGGTGGGTGGTCGTCTCGCGAGTCGGCGCGGTCCCTGATTCCCTCCGACCGGGAGGTCGATGGGTTGCCCTCCGACCGGGAGGTCGATGGGGCGGGCCGGCGTCCACGCGGGACTGTTCGGTTTTCTGGTTGTAGAGAACTGCGCTCGTCAAGCTCGCCGCGCTGTGGCGCGACTCGCGCGGGGGCGCCAGGGGCGCCCCGGAGTCATCCGCGAGGGACGACCTGATTGGGTGCAGGAAGGGGTCTTCGCGCGCTCGATCAGGCCTTGATGCGGATGTCCACGCCCGCAGGCATGTTGAGGGAGGACAGCGCGTCGACCGTCTGGGCGGTCGGCTCGCTGATGTAGATCAGTCGCTTGTGAGTCCGGATCTCGAACTGCTCGCGCGACTTCTTGTCGATGAACGGAGAGCGCAGCACGGTGTAGCGCTCGATCCGCGTGGGCAGGGGGATGGGGCCGGCAACGCGCGCGCCCGTCCGCTTGGCGGTCTCGACGATCTCGAGGCCCGACTGGTCGAGGGCCTCGTGGTCGTAGGCTTCCATCCGGATCTGGATCTTGTCCTTCATGGGCTGCTGCTGCGGGCGGGGGCTTGTTGCGCGGGCTTGGCCGACGAGGCCGGCCTGCTGTGGAAAGGGCCGAAGAAACTAACAACGACACCCGCAGGTGTCAACGCAAAGCCGCTGGCACGCCCATTTTCGCTGCGAGCGCTGGCGCAAGGCCCGCTCGAGCGGGCCGTCGTCGGGGCCGGTTCCCAGCCTCGGCGCGACAACCGCGGCGGGCAAGCAGACGCTTGGCGATCCCCCCCATCGCGACCGCACCCCGTGGCCGCCGACATTGCAATATCATAGGCAAGTCTTTTCTTAAAAAGGCTTTAGGCGGCAATCCTTGGCGGGCTGCGCCTGCGGCCTCAGACCAAGCCACGCTCGCGCAGCACCGTCTCGTCCACGACTTCGTGGCCCAGCGGCCACAGCGTGAAGTCGGCGCGCCCCTGCGACAACGAGCGCAAGCCGCGCGCGAAGCCGAAGGTGGCTTGCAAGGGAGCTCGGCCGCGCACGAGGCGGTCTTGCCCGTCCCCCACGACCTCCTCGACCAGCACGCCGCGTCCCATCAGTTCGCCTTGCAGGGTCGCCGCGTGCGTGGAGGGCACGCGCACCTCCAGGCGCACCCAAGGCTCGCGCACCTCGCTGCCCGCCTTGGCGAGCGCGCGCGCCAGGCCCTCGCGCGAAGCCAGCACCGCGCCCAGCAAGCCGACGGCGTCGTCGGTGCGGCTCGCGCCCGAAACGCGCACGCGCACGTGGGTCACGGGCAGGCCGAGGCGCGGCCCGGCCTGCAGTTCCGCCTCGAGCGCCTCCTGCACCGCGACGCGCGCCTCGTGCGTGAACTGGCAGGCGCCCGCGAACTCGACCACGGGCCGCTCGTGGGCGGGGTCCGGCTCGACCTCGACCTTGGCCTCGCCGGCGATCCGCTCCTCGCCGTGCAGGCGATCGACGGCGCCCTGCGCGGCGCCGGCGCCGCGCACCGACTCGACGTAGGACACCTGCGGCGAGCCCGCGATCGGCCGCAGCCCCGTGGCTTCCTCCACGCGCCGCAAGGCGACGTCGAGGTGCAACTCGCCCATGCCCGACAACAGCAGGCGTCCCGTGGCGGCGTCCTCGGACAAGCGCAGCGTGGGATCCTCGCGCACCAGCCACGCGAGCGCGGCGCGCACCGGCGCGCGGTCCCTCTCCTCGACGGGCTCGACGGTGCAGGCGACGACCGGCTGCGGCAGGTCGAGCCCGGGCAGTTCCAGCGCCGCGCCTCCGTGGCACAAGCTCTCGCCGGTCTGCGCGCGCGAGAGCCCCGCCACCGCCGCGATGGTGCCGGCGGGCGCGAACTCCAGCGGCTCCAGCGTCTCGCCATGCGCGCGGAACAAGCCCGCCACCACTTCGCCGCCGCCGGCGTGCGCGAGCTCCACGCGCATGCGCGGCACGAGCCGCCCAGCGTGCACGCGCGCGAAGGCCACCTCGCGCCCGCCGAGGCGCTGGAGCTTGAAGACCTGCGCGCACAGCGGACCGTCCGCGTCCAGCGCGAGCTCGTGCCATGTGCCGTCGCGCGCGCGCCTTGCGCGCCGGCCGCTCGAGCGGCGAAGGCAGCAAGTCGACGACGGCGTCGAGCAGCGCGTGCACGCCGATGTTCGCGAGCGCAGAGCCGGCGAGGAGCGGCACCACTTCGCCGGCGAGGATCCGCCGCTTGAGCGCGGCGAGCACGCGCGCGCGCTCGACCGCGCGACCGGCCACCACGTCCGAGAGGAGCTCCTCGTCCCCCAGCGCGGCGGCCTCGAGCAATTCGTGGTGCAGCACCTGCGCCTCGTCCGAGGGCCGCGCGTCCTCGGCGCGCTCCAGCCGCGACGAGCGGCGCGACGAGCGCGCCACCGACAAGTCGACGAGGTCGACCACGCCGGCGAGGACGCCATCTTCGTGGTGCGGCCAGGTCAGCGGCACGAGCGGCTTGTCCAGCCGTTCGGACACGCGCGCCAGCGCCGCGGCCGCGTCGGCGCCGGGACGGTCGAGCTTGTTGAGGAACACGAGGCGCGCCAGTCCCGCCGCGGACGCGGCGCGCCACACGCTTTCGGTGCGCGCCTGCACGCCGGCGAGCGCGTCGACGACCACCACCAGCGCATCCAAGGCCAGCAGGGAGCGCGCCACCTCGACGCCGAAGTCCACGTGCCCGGGCGTGTCCACCAGCTCGATGCGCGCCTCGCGCCATGGCAGCGAGGTCGCCGCCGCGGTGATCGTGATGCCGCGCTCGCGCTCCTCCTTCATCCAGTCGAGCACGGTCGTCCCGTCCTCGACCTCGCCCATGCGCCGCTCGACGCGCGCGTCGTAGAGGATGCGCTCGCACAAGGTGGTCTTGCCCGCGTCGACGTGCGCGGCGACCCCGACGATGCGCGTCGTCGCCTGTTCGGGCGCGCTCATGGACTCGCCTCCGGCGCCACGAGCAGCGCGGGGTTGAGCTCGAGGAAGCGCTCGGCGAAGCGATAGTGCCGCAGGAGGCGCGGCTCGCGCCGGCCCGTCAAGGCCAAGGCCGCGTACAAGGCCTCGACCGAGGCCAGGCCTTCGCCAGGATCCTCGAAGGTGCGGCTCTTGCGCGGATAGGCGCTCTCGAGGCGCGGCAAGCGCCGCGGCAGCAAGTCGCCGCGCACGGTGCGCAGCAAGGTCGGCAGGCGCCGCCACGAGCAATCGACGAGCAGGAGCGGCGCGTCGGCGTCGTCGGGACCGAGCAGTTCCCCCTCGGGGTGCAGCAGGATGCGCGCCCCCGCCTCGAGCACGCGATCCTCGCGGTAGGTCGCGAAGCGCAGCCCCTCCTCGCCGCGCAAGGGCGCCAGCGAGCACTTCTTGGCGGCCTCCTTGGGGTCGCGCAGGATGAGCACGTCGAGCGGCATCGCCACCATCGTGACCTGCCAAGCCCCGCCTCTCCACCGTCGAACCTGCGAAAGCCGCGGGCGGCGCGCCCCGACCCGCCGACGCCGCGCGCGCCCCGACGCGGAAACGCGGCGAGGCCGTCCTCGGTGGGAGGACGGCCTCGCTGGAGCGGGCGTCGCGCCGCGCGATCCGCGCGGACGGATCGCGACGCGACGCGCGAGCTTCAGTTGCCGAACTGCACGCTCAAGCCGTCCGACAGGTTGAAGCCGGCGCCGCCCGCGGCCGGGTTGCGGTACCAGAACTGGAAGTTCCAGGTCGTGGCCGGCTGGAACAACTGGAACTCGGCCGGCGCCTCGACGACCGAGCGCGACACGGTCGTGTCGGCCAGGAGCTGCGGCGTCATGCGGTACAGGCCGCCCAGCGGGTTGATGCACAGGTAGCCGTTGCCGAAGGGCACGTTCATCTGCGTGCCGCCGTACGTGAAGACGCCGAAGGCCTGCGGCTGGACGGGCAGGCCGGTGACGCGCAAGCCGAAGCTCGACTGCGACACGCCGAGCGAGCCGATGTAGTTGATGCGCGCGGTGGTGCCGAAGCTGTTGGGGTTGGCGCTGCAGTAGGTGTAGGCGCTGCCGTTGCCGCCGAGGGCCGAGGCGGTCTCGGAGCCGTCGTCGACGGCGGTGGTGGGCGCGACGATGGCGGTCTGGACCTGGTCCACCGTCGTCTGCTGCGGCTGGTTGGCGTAGAGGTACGCGGCGAGGACGGACACGACGAGGAGGGAGCTCGTGAAAATGATCTTCATGGGCGAGCAGCAAAGTAAAGCGCGCATGGGGAGTCAAGTAAAATGGACAAGAGCTTCCGATGGCAGGCTGCCGCTTCCGTCCGCTTCAACATTGCACCGGAGGCTCTCCCGCCGCGCCTCAAATACGCACTCCTTCGAAGGCCCTCCAAATCAGCCGCCAGCCAGCGTCACGGCATTCAAGCCGAGGCAAAGGCACCCGCGACGCGGGCTGGCCAGCCACGCGTGGCCCTCGCCGCGGTCGCCCCAACGCCGCGGACCCCGGCGCGGGCCTGGGAGGCGCGCGTCGGGGTCCGCGGAGCGCATGGCTTGCCGCCAGCGCGAGCCGGATCAGTGCGAGGCGTAGTGTGCGTAGGCCTTGTTGGCCTCGGCCATCTTGTGGACTTGTTCCTTCCACTGCACCGAGGCGCCTTGGCCCATGTAGG